>NZ_VPEC01000003.1:0-154788 GCF_013417355.1 Acinetobacter sp. YH12255 | reverse complement strand
CTACGACGTTGATAGGTTGGATGTGGAAGCATAGTGATATGTGAAGCTGACCAATACTAATTGCTCGTGAGGCTTGACTATACAACACCCAAACAGTTGTTGTATAAAGCTCGATTGATTCGATATTCAGCAAAATAGCTTGATTCAGAAGACCGTTAGTAAGACAATGTTCAACTCAGATATACCTGTTAATGTATTCTATTTGGTACGAAGTAAGGCAAACACTACAAAAAAGTAGTTAAATAAGACCCGAACAAGTCCATAAACAGTTGTGCTGGCGACAATAGCAAGAGTGAACCACCTGATCCCTTCCCGAACTCAGAAGTGAAACCTCTTTGCGCTGATGGTAGTGTGGGGTTACCCATGTGAGAGTAAGTCATCGCCAGCTCATTATTCGAAACACCCCCTGTATAAGCAGGGGGTGTTTTTTTATGCGCGGAAAAAAGAAAAGTAGGGAAATGAGTAAAATTGAGCAGGATATCGCTTAAAAACCCGGCGCTCATCAAAATAATAGGCATATACTAGCGGAGTCTATGGAGCTGATATGCCCTTAAATTCATCTTCAAGCCATATTGAATATGGTTCTCCTGCGTTTAAAGCAGTACTTTTTTCCTTATTTCTTGCCGGCTTTGCCATTTTCTCATCTTTGTATTGCCTACAGCCGATGATGCCCATTTTGGCAGATTATTTTCAGGTCAGTCCGACTCAAAGTAGTTTTCCCTTATCACTTTCTACTCTTGCCTTAGCCATTGGTTTGCTATTTACCGGACTGATTTCAGACCGTTTCGGACGTAAACCGGTGATGGTCTGCTCCCTGGCATTGATTGCAATTTTGTTAATGCTCAGTTCGATACTATCTCTTTGGTCGGTATTCTTATTGATTCGGATCTTGATTGGTCTCTGTGTCAGTGGTGTGGCGGCAGTCGCCATGACTTATATCGGGGAAGAAATTGCCGAAAAAGATATCGGTTTCGCCATGGGCTTATATATTTCTGGCACGGCAATTGGCGGTATGGGAGGGCGTTTGATTGCCGGAGTTCTAGTTGATTTTATCTCTTGGCAATCTGCTACTCTGATAATTGGTATTTTAAATATCTGTATTGCAGGATTATTTTATTATCTATTGCCGGCATCGCAACATTTTAAAGCTTATCCGATCAAGTTTAATCGATTCAAAAACTCATTCAGGCATAATCTGGCCGATCCGAAACTTCGGATTTTATTTCTGCAAGGTTTTATCCTGATGGGCTGTTTTGTCTCGATATTTAACTATCTCAGCTATCGTTTGCTTCAGGCACCTTTTGAATTATCACAGGCCTGGATTGGTTTAATCTCGGTGACATATTTGGCTGGTATTTATAGCTCCCCCCGAGCGGCACATTGGGGTCGGCATTATGGTAAATTCAAGACATTGGTCGTCATGATGCTGATGATGCTCCTTGGATTAACACTCATGCTGCTCAACCAGCTGGCTCTGGTCTTTATCGGATTACTAATCTTCACTTTTTCATTTTTTGCCGCGCACTCTACTGCAAGTAGCTGGGTGTCGATCCAGTCGCTACAATATCGGGCAGTCGGTTCTTCGCTATATTTATTCTGTTATTACCTCGGTTCCAGTGTGTTGGGCAGTTCGAGTGGACTGGTCTGGGAAAATTATGGTTGGAGTGGATTAACTGCATTTATTGCGCTACTGTTGTTGAGTGGTCTGGCATTCAGTTTCAAGCTCCGCTCAGATTAGAACATCGTATTTAGATTTTTCTCTATAAAATAAACCCTGTGCATTTATCTTGCGGATCATTTTGCTTTCAATTCTGATGATGCCCAAGTTTTGATTCGCTTAGTTCCTGATTTTGTATAAATTATAATCAAGCAAGCTGGGTCTAATTCATGGTAAAATGATCGGCTTTCATCTTTGATCTTATTTTAGATCTCCTATCATCTGCCAGCCGAGAATTGCTAGCCATGTCTACTGCTTATACCATGCAGACTGCGCCAAAAGCGTTGTTTGATTACGACAAATATTGGGCGTCTTGTTTTGACCCTGCGCCTTTTTTGCCGATGTCACGCGAGGAAATGGATCAACTCGGCTGGGACAGCTGTGACTTTATTCTGGTCTGTGGCGATGCCTATATTGATCACCCGTCTTTCTGTTCAGGTATTATTGGCCGGGTATTAGAAGCCCAAGGCTTTCGTGTCGGTATTATTGCACAGCCAGACTGGACCAACGTGGATGCGTTCCGCGTTCTGGGTAAACCGAATATTGCTTGGGGGGTAACGGCAGGGAACATGGATTCCATGATCAACCGTTATACCGCCGACCGTAAAATCCGCTCGGATGATGCCTATTCCCCAGATAATCAGCCAAATAAACGTCCAGACCGTGCAGCAACTGTATATTGTCAGCGTGTCCGTGAAGCATATCCAGATGTGCCTGTATTATTAGGTGGAATTGAAGCTTCTCTGCGTCGTATTGCACATTATGATTACTGGTCAGATAAAGTCCGTCGTTCAGTGTTGATGGACTCAAAAGCCGATCTTTTGATGTACGGCAATGGCGAACGCTCAATTACCGAAATTATGCATCGTCTGGCGCGTGGCGAAAAAATTCACGAGATTACCGATGTTCGCGGTACTGCGTTCATTGTCAATAAACATAACCGTGCATCGAAAGCAAAGTTTGTCGAAATTGCCTCGAATGATGTTGATGCGATTGGCCGTGTCGATCCAATCATTAACCCTTATGTGATGACTGAAGATCTGGAAGGTTGTGAAATTGAAAAAGACAAAGATAGTCTGACTCAATATCAAGGTTTCCAGAAAGAGCCTGTCGCCAATCCGATTGTGCGGGCCGGCGATGAGCTAGATCCTGATACGCAAATCGTGCAATTACAACCCGCTTCAAAAGCAATTAAACATAAATTACCACCGCGTGAACTGGCCGTAATTCGCTTGCCTGCATTTGAAGAAGTGGCTGCAGATCCGGTGCTTTATGCCCATGCCAACCGAATTTTGCATTTAGAAACCAATCCGGGCAATGCCCGTGCCATGGTACAAAAGCATGGTGAACGTGATGTCTGGCTAAATGCGCCACCAATTCCGTTGACCACGGAAGAAATGGACTATGTGTTTGACCTGCCTTATGCACGTTTGCCACATCCTGCTTATGGTGAAGCGCGTTTTCCAGCGTTTGACATGATCAAGTTCTCTGTGAACATCATGCGTGGCTGTTTTGGTGGCTGTACCTTCTGTTCGATTACAGAACATGAGGGTCGTATTATCCAGAACCGTTCTGAAGAGTCAATTCTGCGTGAAGTGGAAAAAATCCGTGATACGGCGCCGGGCTTTACCGGGATTATTTCAGACCTAGGTGGCCCGACAGCCAACATGTACCGTCTGGCCTGTAAAGATCCAGAGATTGAAAAGAACTGCCGTAAACCGTCGTGTGTCTTCCCGGGCGTTTGTCAGAACCTGCATACCGATCATGCACCATTGACCCAGTTATACCGTAAAGCACGTTCATTACCGGGTATTAAGAAGATCTTGATTGGTTCTGGTTTACGTTATGACTTAGCGGTTTTAAACCCTGAATATGTCAAAGAATTGGTAACCCATCACGTCGGTGGTTATTTAAAAATTGCACCGGAACATACCGAAAAAGGCCCACTCAATAAAATGATGAAGCCGGGAATCGGAACCTATGATCGTTTCAAACAGATGTTTGAACGTTATAGTAAGGAAGCCGGCAAGGAACAGTATCTGATTCCTTATTTCATCGCAGCGCATCCGGGGACTACCGATTACGACATGATGAATCTTGCGATTTGGTTGAAGAAGAACGGTTTCCGTGCTGACCAAGTACAGACCTTTTATCCATCACCGATGGCAACGGCTACCACCATGTATTACACCGGTAAAAACCCGCTTGCCAAAGTGGCACGTTATACTGAGCAAGTAGATATTGTCAAAGGTGATAAACGTCGTCGTCTGCACAAAGCTTTCTTGCGTTACCATGATTCAAACAACTGGCCGTTGTTGCGTGAAGCTCTGAGAGAAATGGGTCGTCAGGATTTGATTGGTAACTCCAAACAGCATTTGATTCCGACTTATCAGCCTGCTGGCAGTGCAGAAGGTCAATACCAGTCTGCGCGCAAGAAAAACTCGACAGTGGCGGGTGATTCGCAGAAACGTACCGGTGAGCAGGGAAATCGTGGCAAGGCTGCACAAGCTCAGTCCCGTCCTTCAAATACCAAGAAGCGTCCTGAGCGTGGTCAAATCCTGACCCAGCACACAGGCCTACCGCCGCGTGAAACAGGGGATGCCAAAAAACCATTTGGTGGATCAAAGCCGAAAGCAAAGCCTAAATCACGTGCATAATTGAGTTAATAGAAAAGACACTTCGGTGTCTTTTTTTAGCACTTAGGTAAAGTAACGTAGCTTGAAACGAGGACTGAAAAATGTAAAAGGATGTATTATTTACATTAAGTCTGGCTTAAAAGTGATATAAAAATAACACTTTATCGGAATTGTTCTACAGTTGGGCAGATTTGTATTGCGATCAATTCTAGGGATGTTTTAGAGTGCATTATCAGTACTTTAAATCCACTTTCATTGGCATTCAAAAAGATGTCATTTTAGGTAACACAAAATCGAGTTTTGATACCGGTTGTATGGGTATTTAAGCAGATTGGTTGTTAGCTCTATTTAAAATAAAGCGTGGGTTTATACTGCACAACAATAAAACAAAAATGATTATAAGAATGCAAGGATTTAGGCATGACCACCTATATTATGATTGGGAGTTTCCTGCTCTTCTGTGTCGTGCTCATGGCATGGAAAAAGCTCGGAAATAATTCCAAACCACAAGACAGCGCGTTGAAGCAGCGTGCTATTTTTAACCTGAATGAGCAATTGACCTTCACGCGCTTGAAGGAAGTATTACCTGAATATATTGTTTTGGCCCATGTGTCCTATGACGCCTTAATGACCACCAAATTTAACCGGACGCGACATAAATATCGCAACCTGACTGCAGATTTTGTGATTATGGATCAACAGCATCAGATTATAGCCATTGTGGCTGTGGATGATCCTTTAATCTTGAAGCGTCCACAGCAGACTGGTTTTCAGGATGCCTTGTTGAGTATGGCCGGTTATCGGGTGATTCGCTACGATGATGTGCCGGAATATTATCAGTTACGAGAAGACTTTTTGCAGGAGCAAGCGCACATCAAGAAAGCCGCTAAAGATAGCGTTAGCAATGATCTGAAAAAATATTATTTATATTCAGATTTAGAGCGCAGTAAAATCAAAGCAGTAGGTTAAAATAAAAAAGCATGCCATGAGCATGCTTTTTTATGCATATCGATTTTGCCACATTATTCTGGTTTGACGGCCACGACTGTCATTTCAACCAAAACCCGTGGATCATAGAGTTTTGCTTCTACACAGGTCCGAGGCAGCGCTTCGATATCAGCGACCCAGGCATCCCAGACTTCATTAAAAGCCGCATAGTCACGCTCAATATCCTTGAGATAAATAGTGACCGACATGATGTGACTTTTATCAGTGCCGGCATCTGCCAGAAACTGGTCAATAATATCTAAAGTCTGTTGAGTTTGCCCTTTAATATCCAGTTCAACATCTGTGGCCAGCTGGCCGGCAAGATGCACCAGATTACCGGCAATGGCAATTTCCGAAAAGCGTTTCGATACGTGTAAACGTTCAACTGTCATGTTGTTCATCCTGAGTTTTGGGCATCAGGGCTGCGACCAGTGCAGTCAGCAGACAACCCACCGCCAGATAGATGGCTACATAATGCCATGAACCATCCGCCCAAATCACCAGTGCCGCTGCAATAAATGGGGTAAAACCACCCCCAATGATGCTCGCCACCTGATAGCCAACTCCGGCACCGCTGTAGCGGTATTCTGTGCCAAACAGGGAGGTGAAAATCGGTTGATGGACACTAACCACCATATCGTGTGCAACGTTCGCCAGTAAAATTGCGCCAACAATAATCATCCAGGTGTTTTGTGCATCGAGCGCCATAAAGAATGGAAAGGCCGAAAGCGCACCAATCAAACCACCCCAGACACACATTTTCTGATGATTGAATTTATCCGCCAGCCAGGCAAAGAAGGGAATACTGAAACAGCTGATTGCCCCGACCATCAGGGTGATATTCAGGAAGAACTGTTTGTCCATGCCCAGATTGCTAGTCGAATAGTTGAGGGCAAAGTTGGTGACCAGATACATGGTTAGCAATTCAGTCAGACGTAAAGCAATGATATAAAAGAAAGCTTTAGGATGTTTGCTAATCGCCTGCAAGATCGGCAGCTTTTCTGGCTGATGGTCTGCTTTCACCACCTTTTCTACAAACTCTTGCGATTCATCCTGATCACGGCGGATCCACATTGCCACAGCTAACAGTACGATGCTGGCCAGAAAGGGAATACGCCATGCCCACTCGGCAAAGGCTTCTTCACCCAGTGTCGCAATAATAATTGACACTGCACCGGTCGCCAGAACCAGACCGACGCCGTAACCGACCTGAACCCCACTGCTATAAAAGGCTTTTTTTCCTTTTGGTGCATTTTCTACAGCCATGAGGGCTGCACCACCCCATTCACCACCGACGGCAAAGCCTTGCAAGGCACGACAAAACACCAGCAGTACCGGAGCCCACCAGCCAATTGCTTCAAAATTTGGCAGCAGACCGATCCCGACCGTGGAAATTCCCATCAGGACCACAGTCAGCACCAGCATTTTTTTACGGCCGAGCTTGTCACCAAAGTGACCAAATACCACACCGCCTAAAGGACGGAACAGGAAGCCGACCCCAAAGGTGGCCAGTGCCGCTAGGGTGCCCATGTTCTCGCCAATACTAGAGAAAAACTGATCTTTAAAAATTAAGGCTGCAACAATGCCGTAAAGGAGAAAATCATACCAATCGACAACAGCACCAACAAAACTAGATAGCGCAGCTTTACGTGCGCGTTGTTCTTGAACAACAGAAGAATTTACGGAAGACATGCAGGAGGGGATTCCATGAGTTACATCAGAGTTGCCCTGCAATATTCGGATTTGATCGTCACGCTAATCACAGGACAGCATGCTGAAAGTAAAGGTGATTTTCAGCATCTCAGCATATACATGGATAATGCATTGCGCAGATAGAGTACTCTAAAAAATCAAAATATAAAAATAAAGTTGCTGTATTTTTAAACTGATGTTCAAAACATGAACAAAAGTCGTTTAGAGCAGTAATAATTGGGTTTCAGTCTCGGGGGCGCTGAGTTGATAGACGCCGACACCGATCAGCCGGAATTGCATCTGCGGCGCGATATGCAGATCATCCAATAGTAAGTCCAAGGCTTGTGCTAATTCTTGCGGACTGCGCAAGAGCTGCTTAAAACTTTTACTGTGTTGCATCACCTGAAAATTCTTGAGCTTTAATTTGACCGTCACGCCGCGAGCCGAAAGTTGTTTTTTTTGCAAGCTTTGCCACAGTTGTGCAACTAAAGCTTCCCAATAAGAATGGCACTGATTTAAATAAAGATCATCATCAAAGGTGGTCTCTTTGGAAATCTGCTGACGTTCCCGTTCTACTTCGACTGGTCGTTCATCAATGCCTTGCGCATATAAAAACAGCCGCCGTCCATATTTACCAAAATGCTGAATCAGAATGGCTTCATCCATCTGTTGTAAGTCACCCAAGGTATCCAGATTCAGGCTTTTCAGTTTTTCCTGGGTGACTTTACCCACCCCGGGAATTTTCTTCAGCGGCAGATTCTGAATAAAACGCTGCACCTGTGAGGGCTTGATCACACAGATGCCATTCGGTTTGTGCCAGTCCGAGGCAATTTTGGCCAGAAATTTATTCGGTGCCACGCCGGCAGAAGCAGTCAGTCCAGTCACTTGAACAATATCCTCCCGAATCCGCACGGCGACCTCGGTAGCACTCGGAATCTGTTGTAAATTTTCTGTGACATCCAGAAAGGCTTCATCTAGCGATAAAGGCTCAATCAGGGCGGTATATTGCTGGAAAATTTGATGGATCTGTGCAGAAACTTGACGGTATTTGGCAAAGTCCGGCTCAATTACGATGACCTGCGGACAGAGCTTGCGCGCCTGTCCCATCGACATGGCAGAACATAGACCATATTCGCGTGCCGGATAGGAGGCAGCCGCAACCACCGCCCGGGGATGATGCGAGGCAATCACCACAGGCAGGTGTCTGAGTTCTGGACGTTCACGCAGCTCGACCGAGGCATAAAACGCATCCATATCGATATGAATAATTTTGCGCATAGCCGCTATCTTAAGGGGCTTTAATCGGATTGGGAAGCGACGGCTGAGTTGAGTAAATAGGGTTGCGGTCCGCTGAGCAGAACGACTTTTGTTCCTTGTGCCTCGGCGGCCTGAATCAGAAGATTCAAACTTTTTGGCGTGTCATCGGCAAGACGGGGTAAAAATTGTAGCGGCTGGCTTAAAGGCTGGAAAAAATCATCCCAATGTATCGGGATGACCACTTTGGGTTTGAGCGTTTGCAGGGTTTCAGCCAGATAGTGCCGCTGATAGTCATTGGATTGTCTGGAGAGCTGGGCAATACCCAAAAATAACGTATCGACCTGCAGGTTTTTAAATTGGTCCGGGATAAATCCGGTACTGGCCTTGACCAGAATCTTGTGTCCTGAATGCTCAATCAGGTAATCAAAACTGCCGCCTTCCTTAAATTCGGAAAATTTGGCCGGCAGGGCTAAAGGTTGGAATAACTCTTCGCCTAGGTCATCATTTACCGCTGTGGCTGGCGTATGTTGTGAAGGAATTGCGGTTACTTGAAATTTGTTGACGTGCTGTATTTGCCTAGGCGTGACGGAGTGTAACTGCTGCGGACTTACTTTGGGATTTGCCCGGGCGATATTCAGGCTAGTGGGTGAACCGATGACAGCGGTTTCAGGAAGCATTTCCAGTAAAGCCGGTAGATCCAGAACATGATCATAATGCGAGTGACTGACCAGAATGGCTTTGGCCCGGTGCAGTTCATGCTCTTGAATTAGCTGCCTTAATAGCACGCTATCACTCTGAATTGGACCGCTAAGCACTTGCGACAACGACGGCCGGCTAAAGAAACCATCTATCAGGATCTGATCCTGACCATCATCCAGCAACAGGGTGGAAACACCGAAAAATTTAACGTTTAGTCCAGAACGAGAGGAACTGCTTTGCGGCTGCCAGTTCTGAAAGTCACTGAGCTTGCCTGAAGGTTGCAGTAGATAAGCCAGCGCACCCGCTATGAGCAGCAGAACAATCACCAGACTGAGTAAAATACCTTTAATCCATTTCAAGATTTTTATTTCCTTATTTTTCTACTTTTATAAAGCGCTTGTTTTCAATCGATCGATTTTATTTGGCCTGATGAGTAGATGATGGTACTGCAATTGCATTCATTCTCAGAAAATCCAGCCACTGCTGTTCTGAGCCATAGAACACATTCAGATCCACAGTTGTACTAATGCCGGGAATTTTACCCTGATTGCTATGTTGCCAGAAGGTCCATTTGGGCTGGTTGTTTAAATCGGGCAGACCCTTATACTCGCGTACCCAGAGTGGCACTTCGGGAAAATATCCTGCCAGTACAATATTATAAAATGCTTTAGAAATATAGAAAATTGGCTGTTTGCCATAATGCTTTTGCAGGGCATCGTGCATGATCTGGATTTCGTTTAGAAGCTGCTCTTTGGAATAGGTATTGATGCAATTGCTGTCATATTCCAGATCAATCACCGGCGGTAAAGCATTGGCTTGCTTGGGGACGGAGTCGATAAAGTTCTGTGCCTGAATGCTGCCATCGCGACAAAGCCGATAGAAATGATAGGCACCAACCAGAAAGCCGCGTTCCCGGGCCTTGAGCCAGTTCTCTTGAAAACGCGTATCTTTAAAGTCACCACCTTCTGTGGCTTTCAGATAGACAAAACGGTATTTTTCCGGCGAAATCTGCTGCCATTGAATTTCTTTTTGATGATGTGATACATCGAAACCCTGGATCGGATAATCTGCTGCATGCGCAGAAGGGGCTTTAATCAGGCAAAGATAAATCATGGCGATAATCATCACGGCGATCAGAATGCCAAGCCCGATGAAAAGCGGCTGTTTGAATCTGTTCAGAGCCAGATTTTTTTGCATTTTCAGTTCTTACCTGTATCTAAACCTGAGCTTAAAGGCTGCATTCGCCTGGCGTTAATATATCGTATTAAACAGGGGTGTTTTTAGGAATATGCCAGAAAATATAAGCCGCAATAATATTGATACAGCCTAAACAGATCAGTGACACATGAAAAGCAGCCACCAGATTGTCAGCGCCGTAATAGGCACTCAGCATGTTGACCAGGGTGCCTGCCAGCGCCACCCCGATACTCATTGACAGCATCATGATCATCGACAGGAAACTGTTGCCGCTACTGGCATCCTGCTGGCTTAAGTCCTTTAAAGTCAGGGTATTCATCGATACAAATTGTAGGGAATTTAAAATGCCGAAGATAAAGAAATGAATTGCACGCAGCCAGATCGGGGTGTCCGCCGTGGTCAGGGCAAAACTGGCAATACATAAACCCACCAATAAGGTATTGACCAGCAAAACCCGACGATAACCAAAACGCTGAATGATTTTTCGGATAATCGGTTTAGACGCCAGAGAGCCGAGTACGATTGGAATCATCAATAGACCGGTAATAAAGGGCTCAAAACCAAAGGCGACTTGCAACATAAGGGGGAGTAAAAATGGAATCGAGTTACCGCCAAGACGGGCAAAAAAATTCCCCAGAATGCCAATCGCATAAATTTTATTTTTAAAGAGCCGACTGCGGAACAGGGCGTTGCTATGCGTATGCGAATGATAGGCATACATCAGGGCCGCCAAGATTCCGGCCAGAATCATACTCAGACTCCACCACAGCGAATTTTGTGGACTGGCAAAATTTTCAATTCCCAGACAGAGTCCCACCATGGCCACAACCAGCAAGACAAAGCCCCAATAATCAAAGCGAGCGACCAGCGGTTCAATGACATTCGGCATGGCCTTAAAAGTAATCAGCGCTCCCAGTAAGCCAATCGGCAGATTGATCAGGAAAATCCATTGCCAGGACAGATATTCCACCATCCAGCCCCCAAGAGTTGGACCAATCAGGGGGCCAATCAGGCCGGCCAGACTCATTAGGCTCATGGCGGCCAGAAACTGGGTACGGGGAATGATCTTGAGCATGGCCAAACGGCCGACGGGGAGCAGTAAGGCGCCACCCATTCCTTGCAAGATCCGATAAGCCAGTAATTCATTCAGACTATCTGACCAGGCACAGCCCAAAGAGGCCAAAGAGAAAATAATAATTGCAGCAAAATAGATATTTCTGACGCCGAAACGGTCTGCCAGCCAGCCACTCAAGGGAATACAGGCTGCAACAGACAAGACATAAGCCACCACAACACTGTGCATGCGTAAAGGATCGGCCTGTAGGTTATGTGCAATCGCGGGCAGAGCTGTATTAATAATGGTGGTATCCAGCCCCTGCATAAAAAATCCGATCGATACCAACAAGACCAGCAGTCTGAATTCGGGATCTAAGGCTTGATGCGTAGGCGTGGCATTCATAATTCTGGAAAACTGAAAATTTTGAATAGTTTAAAGGAAGATTAAGGCACAGGTGTAGTGAATACGTGTGAACTTTTTTGCAAGATATAAATCAGTTATAAGTGTAAAACTCATAACAAAGTGAGTATTTATCAGATCGGAGCTCCATAGCTGTAAAGAGCGATAAAAATAAAATTAAAGCAGTACTTTTTTGTTTATAAACAGCTTTCTCTGTCAATTTCATCTTCATCAAATGAAAATATGACAAAATTGTCATGAAAATGAAATAAAACCGTCATAATCTTGGGCCAACTTTTCAGCAATGCTGAAATCTCCTCGCGTATAGGTTTGTTTTTATGACAATCGAGATTTTGATGGTGATCGGCTTCTGTTTAGCCGCTTATTCTATTGTCGGAAATGATGTACCTCAAACCTTAGGGACATTTATTTCCTCGAATTCACATCGTCCATGGTGGGTGTTGTGGATTTATATCAGCTCAATTTTAATTGTCGTATTGGTCTATGGTTGGTATGCATCCGGGGTGGGTGATGCCTCATACGGCCGTTTAGAAACGATTCCTTTCCCTGAAGGTGGCATTACCTGGCTGTACATTGTGCCGCCTATTCTCCTGTTAATGCTCACCAAATACGGGATTCCAGTCAGTACCACCTTCCTGGTTCTTACGATTTTCTCTCCTGCCAGTCTAGGCTCGATGATGGTGAAATCGATGATGGGCTATGCGGTGGCCTTTGTGGTGGCGATTGTCATCTATCGTTTTGTGGTCAAGCAACTGGCACGACATTTTGCCAAGACACGTCATCAGGAGCACTCCAAGGTCTGGATGGGCTTGCAGTGGGTCTCTACCGGTTTCCTGTGGAGCCAATGGCTGATTCAGGATCTGGCCAACATCTTCGTGTATGTGCCGCGTCAGGTTCCGTTTGAATTCCTGATGTTTGCCATTGCGGTATTTGTGGTCTTGCTGGGCGTCATTCTGTATCAACGTGGTGGGGCAATCCAGAAAATTGTCGATACTAAAACCGGCGTGACTGACATTCGTGCTGCGACGATTATCGACTTCCTGTATGCCATTATCCTGTTGATCTTTAAAGAATGGAGCAATATTCCAATGAGTACTACTTGGGTGTTCCTGGGCTTACTCGCAGGTCGTGAATTTGCCATGTCGATGATTCTGGATGAAGTCAACAAACATCGGACTTCACGTAATGTCAGTGCAGATGCGATGAAACTGATGTTCGGTCTGGCCATGTCTGTGATTCTGGCGACCACATTGCCGATGTTCTATGATTTTGTGACGAATTATGGTCAATAACTAGCAGCCATAATCCATAAAAAAAGCGAGCCCAGTGCTCGCTTTTTTACTTTGAATGCTTTAAACCACAAATCTTTGTGGAGAGCCTAAATTGGTTAAAGTTGTATAAATTTCTTCTTCGTGTTCACAAATGATCAGTTTGGCGCGATGCTGTGGCGGTAAAAAACCATCTTCGACAGCGCGGTCCAGCTGCATAATCAAGGCATCATAAAAACCGTTAACGTTATATAGCATCATCGGTTTCTGATGCTGGTTCAGCTGACCCCAGGTGGCAATTTCCAGAATTTCCTCAAACGTGCCCAGTCCGCCCGGTAGTGCCACAAAGGCACAGGCCCGCTCAGCCATCATAGCCTTACGTTGATGCATGCTGGTCACCACATGTAATTCAGTGAGCTGGTTATGGGCAATTTCATAATCCAGCATAAATTCGGGAATCACCCCAACGGCTTCACCGCCATGCTGGATCATGGCATCCGCGACCTGTCCCATCAGGCCAATACTGGCGCCACCATAGACTAGCCCGAAACCATGTTCTGCCAGTCCTTGCGAGAGATGAATGGCTTTTTCTAAATAAACCGGTTTGTTGCCTGCACGTGAACCACAATAGAGTGCCACTAGAGGGCGAGTTGTTTTTGGGGAGTTGTCTTTAAAATAATCTGTCATTTGAATTACGCTTTGCATTTATTTTCTTCACCTTATCATTTTTCTTTCTGGTGACTCTAGCTTAATTAATAAATATGACAATTCTGTGTGCGGCTACATTTTCACTGCAATAGGGCTCAGCAAAATTCATCGATAAACAGCCATGAAAACAGGTGAATTTCAAATTGATCTTGATATACTGAAAATTGGTTTCACAACAATAGAACGAAAATGGGTAGTGGTAGTTGGCCGTGTAACGCTATAAATCGCCGTCAAGTAATTGGTATTGTTCAATATCAAAAATATTATGCTGTTTCATTACAGTCTCGGTTCATTCAATGCTGCAGTCCTGAGCTTCAGGAGCCAAGCGTATGATCTTTGAATGGATGTCGGACCCTTCAGCCTGGGTCGGTTTACTCACGTTAATTGTTCTTGAGATTGTACTCGGGATCGACAATCTGGTTTTTATTGCCATTTTGGCGGAAAAACTCCCACCAGAACAACGTAATACTGCACGGGTTGTGGGCTTAATGCTGGCCCTGGTGATGCGTTTGATCTTGCTGGCTTCGATTGCCTGGGTCGTAACGCTCACCGATCCACTGTTCCAGATCTTTGATCATGCTTTCTCGGGCCGGGATCTGATTCTATTGTTTGGTGGGGTATTCCTGCTGTTCAAAGGCACCATGGAACTGCATGAGCGTCTGGAAGCCAAACCTGTCATTAAAGAAGAAAATCCGGTACATGCGGTATTCTGGATGGTCATTGTCCAGATTGTAGTCCTGGATGCGGTATTCTCGCTCGACAGCGTGATTACTGCGGTGGGCATGGTCAAAGACCTGTCTGTGATGATGATTGCCGTGATTATTGCCATCGGGATTATGCTGTGGGCATCCAAAGCCTTGATGGATTTCGTCAATAAGCATCCGACCGTGGTGATTCTGTGTCTTGGCTTCCTGATGATGATCGGTTTCTCGCTGGTGGTAGAAGGCTTTGGTTTCCATATTCCGAAAGGTTACTTATACGCAGCAATTGGCTTCTCTGTCATTGTCGAGTTTATTAATCAGACCATGAAACGCAATCAGGAAAAAATGGTGACCACCACGGATATGCGTTACCGAACTGCTTCTGCAGTGATGCGGATGCTCGGTGGTAAACCTGCTCAGGACAATGATTCTTCGGAGCCGGAAGATGTTCTGGCAACCCGTGCCTTTGCTGATGAAGTCTTTAATGATGACAACGGCATCTATCACAGTGTCATGGTGCAGGGAGTTTTGGGTCTGTCTGAACGTCCGGTAAAATCGGTGATGACGCCGCGTCCCGAACTGGAATGGATCGATCTGGACAATGATGCCGACAGCATCAAAGCACAATTGTTGCAGATGAGCCACTCGCGTCTGATCATCGCTCGCGGCGAACTGGACAATATTGCCGGTGTGGTGCTGACCCATAAAGTCCTGAATGAATATATTGAAACTGGGGTGCTGGACTTTGAAAAGCATTTACGTGAGCCAGTCATCGTGCATGAAAATGCTCAGGTACTGATGGTGATGGATCAATTGCGTCAAGCACCCTTACAGATGGCAATTGTGCTGAATGAATATGGCTCAATTGAAGGGATTGCCACGCCGATTGATATTCTTGAAGCGATTGCCGGTGAATTTCCAGATGAAGATGAGCTGCAAGTGGCAGCAGAAAGTCTGGATGATGGCAGCCTGATTCTGGACGGTTCCACCGATATTCGTCACGTTTCCTTGCTGCTGGATCGTGATCTGGTCAATGAAACTGAAGAATATTCGACCTTATCTGGCTATGTGTTATTCCATATGGCACGTTTACCGCATAGCGGTGAAAAGTTTGAAGCAGACGGGCATATCTTTGAGGTGGTGACCATGGACGGTCATAAGATCGATAAAGTGCATATCATTCCGCAGCTTCCTGCGCAGGACTAAACTATAGTCAGCGTTGGGTTGGTAAAGTTTGCTAAAATAGCCCGCATCGTCGGGCTATTTTTATGGAACTGAAATGTCAGAAGCATGTCCATGTGGACACGGTGAATATCATAGCTGTTGTCAGCCCTTACATACTGGACAACAGGTCGCAGAGACTGCGCAGCAACTGATGCGTTCCCGTTATAGTGCCTTTGCCAAGCATGAAATCGATTACATCAAAACCACGACTGCGCTGGGTCAGCAGCAGGCACTGGATTTGCAAGCCATTAGCGATTGGAGCAAAGCCAATCAGTGGTTAAAGCTTGAGATTATTCAAGCCAATGAAAAATTAGATAAAAATCACGCCTTAGTCGAGTTTAAGGCGCATTTTCATGATGGCAAGCAGGCACACGTGCATCATGAAGCTTCGCATTTTGTAAAATTTGAAGGCCACTGGTATTTTCTGGACCCGACCACGGAGCAGAAAATCAGCATGAAACAGGTTTGCATTTGTGGCTCGGGGAAAAAATTTAAGCAATGTTGTGCGGGATTTTTATAACTTTCACATAGATTTAGCTTAGAATAAGCGCCATCTCAAAGCCTCAGGTGGAAGCAGGGCGATGTTACTGACCGTCATCTATATTATTGCAATTACCGCTGAAGCGATGACCGGGGCACTGTCTGCTGGCCGGCGCAGCATGGACTGGTTTGGTGTCATGATCATTGCCTGTGTTACGGCACTGGGTGGTGGGTCGGTCCGTGATGTTCTGCTTGGACATTATCCTTTAACCTGGGTCAAACACCCCGAATATCTGGTGCTGACCTGTTGCGCTGCTTTCGTCACCATCCTGATTGCAAAATGGATGCGCCAGTTACGTAATGTCTTCCTGGTACTGGATGCCTTGGGTCTGATTGGTTTTACCATTATTGGCTGCCAGATTGCTCTGGAAATGGGACATGGTTTTGTGGTGAGTGCCGTTGCAGGTGTCTTGACCGGTGTATCCGGCGGGATTTTGCGTGACATCTTATGTAATGATGTACCTTTGGTTTTCCGTCGTGAACTGTATGCCAGTATTGCTTTTGTTTCAGTGATCTTTTACTGGCTCTGTAGCCATTACGGCTTGTCGCAGGACCTGACCATTCTTTCTACCCTGATTTTCGGCTTTAGCTTGCGTTTGATCGCCATCTATTTTGGACTGGAAATGCCAAAATTCATTTATAAAGAAGATGATGAACACTCGGCATCTTCCAAAGACGAATCCTGATTTGTAATCGTCATGAATGCGGCTATAAAAAATAGCCGCATTCAGCTTAATTCATAGTATAAAAAATACAAAGCAGCCTACCTGTTGAGAAAGCAGCATCTCCCGTTCCACCTGATCAGAGATTTTTGTTATGGATTTAGTTTCTCGCATACAACGCTTACCGATTGGTCGGTTTCATTACACCTTGCTGGTGGTGATTGGACTCGGTTGGATGTTTGATGCCATGGATACCGGATTGATTTCCTTTATTCTGGCAAAAATGGCTGAAGACTGGCAGATGACTGCGGATCAAAAAAGCTGGGTAGTGTCGATTGGTTTTGTTGGTATGGCAATCGGTGCAATCTGTTCAGGTGGTCTGGCAGACCGTTTCGGCCGTAAAACCGTATTCGCTGTGACACTGGTGATTTATAGCTTGGCTACAGCGGCCTGCGCTTTTGCACCGAATTTGACCTGGTTGTTGGTGTTTCGTTTTATCGTCGGTTTAGGTCTGGGTGGACAGTTACCCGTGGCAGTGACGCTGGTCAGTGAATATATTCCTGCGCATGTGCGTGGCCGTTTTATCGTATTGCTGGAAAGCTTCTGGGGACTGGGCTGGTTGGTTGCGGCTCTGGTATCGCGCTTTGTCATTCCGGATTTTGGCTGGCAAACCGCTTTCCTGATCGGTGGTCTGCCTGCGCTATATGCGATTGTGATCTGGAAAATGGTGCCGGAATCTATTCCATTTCTGATTAACCGTGGCCGTGTAGAAGAAGCTTCGGCCCTGGTGAAAAAGATCGAGCGTCAATGCGGCGTTGAAGTTTATGAAATCTTTGAAGTGAAGCCGGTCGCAGAGAAACAGCATATTTCATTTACCCAGTTGTGGTCGGGTATCTTTGCGCGTCGTACCCTCATGCTGTGGCTGATCTGGTTCGGCATTATATTTTCTTATTATGGCATCTTTACCTGGTTGCCAAGTTTGCTGGTCAAAGAAGGCTATAGCATCGTCCAGTCCTTTGAATACGTGCTGATTATGATTTTAGCGCAGTTGCCCGGTTATCTGGTGGCAGCATGGCTGGTCGAAAAACTCGGTCGTAAACCGACCTTGGCAGGTTTCATCGGCATGTGTGCCATCTCGGCATATTTCTTTGGCCAGTCGGGCAGTGTCACCGAAATTGTGATCTGGGGCTGTCTGATGTCCTTCTTTAATCTGGGTGCTTGGGGCGTGCTTTATACCTATACACCAGAACAATATCCAACCAATATCCGTGCTTTTGGTTCAGGCTGGGCTGGCGCAGTAGGCCGAATTGGGGGCATCGCAGCACCTTTTGCTGTCACCCATCTGATGGGCATGCCAAATGGTTTCAGTTATGTCTTCACCATGTTTACTGCGGTTCTGGTTGCCGTTGCAATCGTGATTCTGGTTTTGGGTGAAGAAACCAAAGGCAAGACCCTTGAGTCGATGGGCTTATAAACTTGATGAATTTTTAGTTGCTTAGGGTCTATAAAGTGGATATTTTTAGGCCATAAGACACAAATTGTCGCGCTGAGGCATTTGATGCTCTTGTGTCATCCCCAGCCGCGACATAGCATAAGAAACATTGATACAAAAACGAATTATTTAGGACTATAGGTTGTTATGACAAGCCTTGCGCATCATGCGACAGAAAACCGCTCCGTAGCAGAATTTACCGAACAAGCTTATCTGAATTACGCCATGTACGTGATTATGGATCGGGCATTACCGCACATCAGTGATGGCCTGAAACCGGTACAGCGTCGTATTGTCTATGCCATGAGTGAGCTGGGCCTGAAATGGACCAGCAAACCAAAGAAATCTGCACGTACCGTCGGTGATGTACTCGGTAAATATCATCCGCATGGCGACTTGGCCTGTTATGAAGCCATGGTCTTGATGGCACAGCCGTTTAGCTATCGTTATCCGTTTATTGAAGGACAGGGCAACTGGGGCTCACCCGATGATCCGAAGTCTTTTGCCGCAATGCGTTATACCGAAGCCAAACTGTCTCAGTACAGTGAACTGTTACTGTCTGAACTGGGTCAGGGTACCTGTGACTGGCAGGACAACTTTGACGGTTCGATGAAAGAGCCGGTGAACTTGCCGGCACGTGTACCGAATATTCTCTTAAATGGTACAACGGGAATCGCCGTCGGTATGGCCACCGACATTCCGCCGCATAACCTGCGTGAAGTGATTAAAGGCACCATTGCCCTGATTCGTAACCCGAATCTGACCGATGAAAAAATCTCAGAATATATTCCTGCGCCGGACTTGCCGACCAAAGCAGAAATTATTACCCCACCTGCTGAACTGTTAAAAATTCAGGTCACAGGTCGTGGTAGTTATCGTATGCGCGCGGTCTATACCGTCGATAAAAATGAAATTGTGATTACCGAACTGCCATATCAGGTCTCAGGCTCCAAAATCATCACCCAGATTGCCGACCAGATGCAGGCCAAGAAACTGCCTTTGGTCAGCGATGTACGGGATGAATCGGATCATGCCAATCCAACCCGTTTAGTGATTGTATTGCGTTCTAACCGGATTGATGCCGAAGCGGTGATGAGTCATTTATTTGCCACCACTGATCTGGAATCGAGCTACCGTGTCAACATGAATATGATTGGTGCCGATGGCCGTCCACAGGTGAAATCGATTCGTCGCATTTTACTGGAATGGATCGAGATCCGTAAAACCACGGTGACCCGTCGTCTGCAATATCATCTGAACAAAATCGAAAAACGCCTGCATATTCTGGGGGGGCTGATCATTGCCTACTTGAGTATCGATGAAGTGATTCAGATTATTCGTGAACAAGATCAGCCCAAGCCCGTGTTAATGGAACGCTTTGGCATTGATGAGATTCAGGCCGAAGCCATTCTGGAGCTGAAATTGCGTCATTTGGCCAAGCTTGAAGAAATGGAAATGCGCCGTGAGCAGGACGAGCTGGAAGCGAAGGCTGCGGTGATTCGTGAACAGCTGGCCAATCCGGAATCTTTAAAAGCGCTGATCATCAATGAACTGAAAGATGATGCCAAGAAATTTGGCGATGATCGCCGTTCGCCACTGGTGCAACGTGCCGAAGCTGCTGCGATTAATGAAAATGAAATGTTACCAGCCGATCCTGTGACCGTTATTTTGTCAGAAGCCGGCTGGATTCGCTGTGCCAAAGGCCATGATGTTGACGCTGAAAATCTGAATTTCCGTGCCGGTGATCAATATCTCAGCCATGCACAGGGCAAATCCAATCAGCGTGTCTATATATTAGATGAATCGGGACGTAGTTATGCCTTGCCAATCAATAACCTGCCGTCGGCGCGTGGTCTGGGTGAACCTTTAAGTTCAAAATTATCACCTGCCAGCGGCATCGGCTTTAAACAGGTCTTTGTTGCAGAGGATGAGACGGAAGTCCTGGCGCTGAGTAACAAGGGCTATGGTTTTAAAACCCAGGCCAAACAGCTGGATACCAATGCCAAAGCAGGGAAGGCCTTCCTGAACTTATCCGATGGGGCGCAAGTCATGAGCCTGCAGCCACTCGAAGATGCCACGCATGTTGCACTGCTCAGTTCAGCAGGACGCCTGTTGATTGTCGATTTGGCAGAATTGCTTGTATTGAACAAAGGTAAAGGAAATAAATTGATACAACTTGAAGGTGGTGATCAAATTTTGTCCATAACAATATTGAAGCTTGATGAAATAATTCAAGTGCTTGCAGGACAACAGCAGTTAAAATTAAAAGGGGATGATTTGCAGAAATATATCGGCAAGCGCGGTGCAAAAGGACAGCTTTTACCACGCGGATATCAAAAAGCAAATAAACTGTTGATTCAAAGATAAGACTAGCATCCATCCTGTAAAATACGTTATATATGAACAACGATTCAACAAGATGGATGCAATATTGCACATATACAAGTCTAAAAATGGCGTGTGATATTGAAAAAAACAGTTGAAAACACTAAGGATTATGATTGGAGAGATGGGCATTATGGAAAAAATTTGGTTGGCTGAATACCAAAAGACAGGGATTCCAGAAACAGTAGAATTACCGGCAGAGAATACTTCTCTAGTCGATGTTTTTGAACGTAATTTCCAAAAATTTGGTTCGCGTGATGCCTTTATCTTTATGGATAAGGCCATGACTTTCAATGATCTGGAAGAGGCGAGCCGTAAGTTTGCAACGTATTTACAAAGCTTGGGGTTGGCAAAAGGTTCACGTGTGGCGGTGATGATGCCAAACGTTCTTCAGTATCCGGTCGTGGCACTTGGGGTTTTCCGCGCAGGGTTGGTACTGGTCAACGTCAATCCACTTTATACTTCGCGTGAACTTGAGCATCAACTCAATGACTCAGGTTCTGAAGTTCTGGTGATTATTGAGAACTTTGCCTCTGTTTACCAAGCGATTCTGGGTAAAACCCCGGTAAAACATGTGGTTATTGCTTCTGTAGGCGATATGCTGGGTGCTTTGAAAGGAACTCTGGTGAACTTTGTCTTGCGTTCTGTGCGTAAGCAGATTCCAGCTTGGGACATTCCAGGCCACGTGAAATTCAATACGGCATTAAATAAAATTAGCCCGAGCAATTACAAACGTCCTGAGTTGAGCCTGAGCGATACTGCGGTTCTACAATATACTGGTGGTACTACCGGCGTATCGAAAGGGGCTGAACTGACACATCGTAACCTGGTTGCGAACATGTTGCAGTGTGACGGGATCTTCCAGAGTAAGTTTGGTGCACAAGATGGCCAGCCAGATGACCGTATTTTCTGTGCCTTGCCGCTTTATCATATCTTTGCATTCATGGTGTGCGCACTTTATGGCATGTATAAAGGTCAGGCCAACGTCCTGATTCCGAATCCGCGTGATCTTCCTGCGGTGATGAAGGAACTACGTAAATACCAGCCGACTTTCTTCCCGGCAGTGAATACACTATTCAATGCGCTGGTGAACAATGAAGAGTTCAAACAGCTTGATCATAGCAAGTTGAAAATGGCGATGGGCGGCGGTATGGCGGTACTTCCTTCTACAGCAGCAGCATGGAAAAAGCTCACTGGAACCAATATTGTTGAAGGTTATGGCTTGTCTGAAACCTCTCCGGTTGCAACGGCAAACCCGCCTGCTTCTGAAGAATTCAGTGGCACCATCGGTATTCCATTGCCATTAACTGAAGTGGCGATTCTGGATGATGACGGCAATGAAGTGGCACTGGGTGAGCAAGGTGAAATTTCAATCCGTGGTCCTCAGGTCATGAAAGGCTACTGGAACCGCCCAGACGAAACTGAAAAAGTCATGGTTAATGGCTTCTTCCGTACTGGTGATATCGGTGTCATGGATTCACGTGGTTATGTGAAAATCGTAGACCGTAAAAAAGACATGATTTTAGTGTCTGGTTTTAACGTGTATCCATCTGAGATTGAAGAAGTTGTTGCAACCCATCCAAAAGTACTGGAAGTGGCTGCGATTGGTGTGCCAGATGAAAAATCTGGTGAAGTACCGAAACTGTTTGTTGTGAAAAAAGATCCGTCTTTGACAACAGAAGAAGTCTTGGCCTTCGCTAAAGAAAATCTGACCGGTTATAAACGTCCACGCTATGTGGAGTTTATGGACGAATTACCGAAATCGAACGTGGGTAAAATCCTGCGTAAAGATTTACGTAAAACAGCTTAAACTCGATATTAAAAAAAGCGCCTGATGGCGCTTTTTTTATTTGCAGGTTTTTATTTTTTCATGAGCCAGCGGTCAAAATAAGGACGTCCTACACCGACTACTCCCAGAAAAATAAACATGGTGCCAAATTGGCGGGTAAATCCTGTCTGGTTAAAGTTGCCATAACTCAGAATATTGTCGACCACACAATAGACCAAAATGGCTACCACCCAGTGCCAGATTGGCATGCGCTTGATGCCGACGGCATAAAAGGCAATCCATAAAATGGCAAAGCTAAAGATCGGCGACCAGATATTCATATTGGCACAAATCACGGCCATCAAAAAAGCCACAATCGGCAGCACGATTTTTAATACGCGATCCACTTGACGTTGATGCTGGCGCTGTTTATCGAGGACATCGAACATTTCATTTTGCTCAGGCGCGACCATAGTGAATCCTTCTTAAGTAATAAAAAACACTCTATTTAACAAAATTTATTCACGAAACACCATGCTATGATAGATATAAAATTTTCATGAGAAAAAACAGATGCACAGCATTAGTGGGGTGATTTATCTCATTTTAGCCGCTTGTCTTTTGCCTTATGTATTTACTTTGATTGCAAAGAAATCGGCAGGCTTTAGCGCAAAAGACAATCAGAACCCACGAGAGTTTTTAGCAAAATCAACCGGGCTCTCGAGCCGTGCCAATGCGGTTCAACAAAATAGTTTTGAAAGTTTACCATTGTTTATTGCCGCTATTTTAATGGCTGAATATATGGTGGTCTCTCAAACCCTGGTCATGACCTTCGGGATAGCCTATCTGGTATTTCGTGTGTTGTACGGCATTTGTTATCTGGCCAATTGGGCGACTTTACGTTCGATCGTCTGGCTACTTTCAATCTTATGTCCTGTGGCTTTATTGCTGCTGATCATCAAGATCGTTTAAGCAATCAATTACAGTTCGCGGACATATTTACAGTTCGATATTTTAAAATCCAAACATTTCTTTAAAAACCGTTATAATTGTCGCGGTTTTTTAAAAGATATAACTTGTTAAAGAGTGATGCTATGAGCTACAGCAATATCCCAGCGGGTAAAGATGCGCCAAACGACATCTATGTCATTATCGAAATTCCTGCCAATGCAGCACCGATCAAATACGAAATTGATAAAGATTCTGATGCATTATTCGTAGACCGTTTCATGGGTACAGCAATGTTCTACCCAGCAAACTACGGTTATGTACCTAATACACTTTCTCTGGATGGTGATCCACTTGACGTATTGGTTGTAACGCCACACCCAGTAGAGCCAGGTTCTGTGATCCGTTGCCGTCCTGTTGGTAAACTGAACATGGAAGATGATGGTGGTGTTGATGCGAAACTGGTTGCAGTTCCACACGACAAATTGACTCCAATCTACAAAGATATTCAGGAATATACTGATCTTCCGCCATTGTTGATCAGCCAGATCGAACATTTCTTCCAGCATTACAAAGATCTTGAGCCAGGCAAATGGGTCAAGCTGAGTGGTTGGGAAGGTGCTGATGTTGCGAAACAAGAAGTACTGGACTCAATTGCAGCTTATGCAGAAGCAAACAAGTAATTGCTTTACGGTTTAGGTTTTAAATTTTTAAAGCCTAAAATAAAAAACCTGCACAATGTGCAGGTTTTTTTATGGCTTGAAATTCGAGTGAATTAGAATAATTTCACAGGAATGTCTAAGAATAAACGCCATTCGTTAGTATCTGGCATGTAAACATCATTATAGGCTTGGTCAGCACGGTAATATGAGTGACGTACACGAAGGCTCGCGTCTTTGGCAAAACCAGATTGAACGGTATATTTCACTTGGTTAAAGAATTCACGTTCTTGTGCATCATCAGTTGTAATAGTACGGCCAAGTAGAGCTGAATCACTATCATTTGGGTCTACACGAACAGCACGGCTTGCATCAATATCCCAGCCATATACAAATGCAGAAGTCCAAGATAGGCCAGGAACATTTATTGCACCAAAATCAAAAGTATATTGAAGTTGAACAGATTTTTCATCATTGCCTATGAAGTCAGATAGGTATGAGTTCGGCATATAAATAGTTTGATGACCATCACCTACACCTTGACCTAGACCGTAGTCATAACCTGTATTACCCGTATTTTGTTGGTAAGCAAGCATGACATTGTGTGGGCCTTTATTATAAGTTGTTGAAATCGCCCAGATTGAATTTTTGAATTTATCGTCTACAGAACCGATATATGAATAAAGACTATTATTAGCTTCACGATCCCAGTTCGTATGATAACCACTAAAGTCATGAGTTAAGGTGCTGTCATTAGCAAGTTTATAACTATAGTTGGCATTGACATAATGACGCTCTAGGCGGTCTTTAATGTCTGTACCGTAATAAGAAGCATTAACTGCATCATTAAATTTATATTTCGCACCCCAAACGATTGCGCGATCCAGTTCATTACCATCAGATTTGATCTGGCTTGAACGTTGATTTTCAGTAAATTTACCAGCAACTAAGTTTAAGTTTTCAATTTCATTGCTTTCAACTAACACACCTGTGAAGTATTCAGGAACCAAGCGTGCTGTATTACTTGCCAGCACAGGCAAGTCTAAAACTTGAGTACCATAAGTTGCAGTCGTGTTTGAAACACGTGCTTTTACATATGCGCCACCACGTGCCCAATGATCATAAGCATCTACACGACCTTGCGCATCTTGACCACCGTGTGTCGGGATCATGTCATTACCAGCATGTGCATTTTCACCTAGTTTGAAAGATGCATCGCCAATAATACCGGCACCAAAGCCTACGGTACCTTTGGTGAAGCCTGAGTCTAATTTTACAATTGCTGTCTGAGCAAATGAACTGCGATCTGAGCCAGGTGTAGTATCTTTATAGTCACGGCTGATATAACCGGTACGGAACAGTACAGAACCTTCAGCATCTTCTACAAAACCTTTCGATTCACTTTGCTCGCTAGCGAAAGCAGTAGAAACCAAAGCAGCCTGAATCAAAACTGCTAATGTTAATTTTTTTGAATTTTGCATTGGGAAGAGAGCCTTATACAAATTGATCGGAATTTTTTAGGAATTGTATAAGAAATGCTAAAAAAATGTCATTTTTTATTAGATATATTCCACTAAAGTTTAGATTTTTTTAACTCAATTAAACAATAGCAAGGATTTGAGGTGATTAATTTTTAAACTGTCGGTAAAAAGTGAGTAAAAACATAATTTTATTGGAAGATATAAATGATATTTCTGAAGGGGTGAAATGAACATAAGCAGCTTATTTATTTTAGAACGTGCAAAAAATGTGATCAAAAATTACGCACTATTTTTTAGCACAAATTTTAATCATTACAAAAATAGAATCAAAATGGGGCAAATTGTAAATGATTATGTATAAGTATTAAAAAATTGATGAAATACCCTTAACTACATTTATTTAAAAGAAAGCTTAGATAATTCATTTTTTCATAATTTTAATTTTTATTTAAAAACAATGGTTTAAATTTTATTTGTCTTTTTAGATTTATTATTTTGGTTCCTTTTATCCAGATTGGCATAGCTCTTGCAAATTTTGAGCTTGAGTTTAATCAATGATCATAAAAACGTCTCAGACGATCTGGGGGAGCCACACAATGAAATTAACATTAAAAGTATTATCTCTTGCTTTATTGAGTGCTGCATCTACTTTTACTTTTGCCGAAGAACCTGCTGCTGAACATACGGTATCTGGAAATATCAGCGTACTTTCAAGCTATGTATTACGTGGTAATACAACAGCAGTTGAGAATACAGGGGCGACTTTACAAGGTGGGTTGGATTATAACCACGCATCGGGTTTTTACGCAGGTTGGTGGACATCAACTTTAGGTACAGATTCTTATGGTACTACTAACCCAATGGAAAATAACTTTTACCTAGGTTACGGTGGTTCAATCAATGAAGACGTAGGCTTTACAGTAGGAACCACTTACTATTATTACTATGATGTAGACACAAGTATTTATGATGGTTTTGAGCTGCTATTAGGTCTGGATTATAAAGATGTAAGCCTGACTGCACAGACTTTATTGGAAGATACTGGTTGGGGTAATGCAGGTGATACATACTTAAAAGGGACATATAGCTATGCACTGCCAAAAGACTTTAGCCTAGATACAGCTTTGGGTTTATATATTTACGAAGAATCGGGTAAGTATATTGAAGACAGCAGTGAATCATTTGGCTTCCGCCATTTTGATATCGGTTTAAGTAAACCTCTAGCGGATACAGGTGTGACTGCAAGCATGAATTATATCTTGGGTGGTTATGACCGTGACGATAATAAATTTAAGAACAAGGTCGTATTTGGACTGGGTTATAGCTTCTAATTCTCTTTAGATAAAAAGGCGACCTTAGGTCGCCTTTTTTAATGACTTAAATCTGCTGCTGCCCGCGATAAGAGAGGGCTTCAGACAGATGCTGACTTTGAATATCTGGACTTTGACTTAAATCGGCAATGGTGCGTGCGACACGCAAGACCCGATGGTAGCCGCGTGCTGATAAATTTAGTTTTTGCTGAGCCAGTTCAAGCATATTCTGGGCAGACTGATCTAATGCGGCATATTGCTCTAGCTGCTTTGGACTCAAACTCATATTCAAGGTGTTTTGCCGTTGCATCTGAATTTCATAGGCCGCAATGACGCGTTGTCTGACCGTTTCGGAGTCTTCGGTGGGACGATTATCCTGTAACTCATGCGCCTGTAGGGGCGGTACATCAATATGTAAATCAATCCGATCCAGCAGCGGCCCTGAAATCCGGTTCTGATAGCGCTTGATACTGTCAGGCGAACATTGGCAGCGAATATCCTGATTAAAGGCATAACCGCATGGGCAGGGATTCATGGCAGCCACCAGCTGAAAATTGGCTGGAAAAGTGATCTGACGTGATGCACGAGAAATCACAATTTCTTTGGCTTCCAGAGGCTGGCGCAAAACTTCCAGTACCTTTCGATCAAATTCAGGCAATTCATCCAGAAATAACACGCCCAAATGCGCCAGCGTAATTTCACCCGGTTTGGGGTGTGAGCCGCCACCGACCAGTGCAACAGCAGAAGCAGTATGATGCGGGGCTCGAAACGGCCGCTGGCCAAAAGGATGATTGGCATTGGCGACTGAATAAATACTGGCAACTTCCAGATTTTCCTGGGTTTTTAAAGGCGGTAAAATACTGGCTAATCGAGATGCGAGTAAGGTTTTTCCTGTCCCCGGTGGTCCTCGAAACAGCAGGGAATGGCCACCCGCTGCTGCAATTTCCAGTGCACGCCGTGGCCGCAATTGGCCTTTGACATCGGCAAGATCACATTTATAAAAATGGTTGGTATCGACTGGAATGGTTTGTATTTCTGCTAAGCACTGCGTCTGAGCAAGATGCTCACAGACCTCTTTTAGATGATTGGCAGCAAAGACCTTAAAGTCCGGGAGTTGGCAGGCTTCTTGTGCATTCGGACCCGGCAGCATCAGTTGATGCTGATCATGTTGACAGGCAATCGCAATGCTCAGGATCCCTGCGACTGGGCGAAGTTGACCATCGAGAGCCAATTCTCCAATAAACTCAAGATCATCGGTGCAGTTTTCCGGAAGCTGTCCGGAGGCGACCAAAATACCTAAAGCAATCGGTAAATCCAGACGCGAACCATCTTTCGGTAGATCTGCTGGAGCCAGATTAATGGTCAGGCGTTTGGTCGGAAACTGAAAGCCACTATTTAAAATGGCAGAACGCACCCGGTCTTTACTTTCCCGGACTGCGGCTTCAGGAAGCCCCACAATCGTGAGTGAAGGCATGCCGGAACTGACATGAACCTCGACTTCAATTAAAGGCGCGTGCAGGCCAAGCAAGCCTCGCGTATAAATTTTGGCAAAAGACATTATTATTGTTCCAATTTAGTGCATTATTTTTATCGGTCTTAGGTCTTTTGTGCACTGTACTTGTGCTTATTTTTTATTCGAAATTTTATCTTCTAAGGCTTCAACCTGTTTCAGCAAATCATTGAGGCGATGATTGGCATTATCGAGGGCAGTACGTTGACGTTCAATTTCTTCTTTGGACACCAGATCCATTTTTGTCACAGCTTCATTTAATAGAGCACGAATATTCTGTTCCAGATCTTTCTTAGGTTGTTCAACTTGCTGCAAAATTGCTTGTAATAGGGTTTCAATCATTGTCTGATCCATCGCCATCGAAAGGAAGCGACAGTTTAGCATTGCTCGAATACAGACCCTAGTATTTCAGACAAAATATAGGCTTAATCGATAAGAGATATTGTAAAAATCCACATAAAAAATGTCGGTTTTTTAAAGATTCAAAACCTTTATAAGTATAAAATAAGGTATAAATAAACCGCATGCCGGGCTTTCTAATTTCCCCCGACCTTAGGAATCTTGGCATGAAATTTGAACGTAAAACCTTACTGGTGAAATAAGCCGAAGGAAAACAAACATGAAGCTCGTAACTGCAATCGTAAAACCTTTTAAATTGGATGATGTTCGTGAAGCATTGTCTGAAATTGGTGTTCAAGGCATCACTGTAACTGAAGTGAAAGGCTTTGGTCGTCAAAAAGGCCATACTGAACTCTATCGTGGTGCTGAATACGTTGTAGATTTCCTGCCGAAAGTCAAAATTGAAATCGCGATTAGCGATGACATGGTTGACTCCGTCATTGAATCTATTACGCGTGTTGCTAGCACTGGAAAAATTGGTGACGGAAAAATTTTCGTGACGAACTTAGAACAAGTCATCCGTATTCGTACAGGTGAAACAGGTGCAGACGCTGTTTAACTTGGCACGAAGTTTGCTGAGTACCTAAGAACTCACAAAAACTTGGTTGGGGGATACGAATGAAAAAAATGCTACTTGCGTTCGGCATGGCCGGCGCACTTTTTGGTGGTTCTGTTGCATGGGCTGAAAATGCTGCAACAGCAACACCACCCGCAGAAGACATTGTGCTTGTTGAAGAAACAGGCGAAATCACACTGAATAATACGGCAGATACTCCAGCAGCAATTGCTGAAGCAGCGCCAGTTGAAACAGCAGTACCTGCAGAAGAAGAAGCAACATTAGATACAGGTGATACTGCTTGGGTTTTAACGTCCACCGCATTAGTTTTACTCATGACCATTCCGGGTCTAGCACTCTTTTATGGCGGTATGGTCCGTAAGAAAAACGTCCTGGCGACCATGGCGCATAGCTTTATTGCCGCTGCAGTCGTCAGCATTGTCTGGGTGATTATCGGTTATACCCTGGCCTTCGGGGAAGGGAATGCCTTCATTGGTAGCTTGGACAAATTTATGTTGGCCGGTATTACCACAGAGGCGCTTTCAGGCACCATTCCTGAAATTCTGTTTGTCATTTTCCAAATGACTTTTGCCATCATTACTGTTGCAATTATTAGTGGTTCGATCGCAGAACGGATGAAATTTGGTGCTTTCGTTGCTTTCATTGCACTTTGGGTGGTGATTGTCTATGCGCCGATTACTCACTGGGTCTGGGGCGGCGGCTGGTTGGGTAATGACGGTGCGCTCGATTTTGCTGGTGGTACAGTGGTTCACATCAACTCGGGTGTTGCCGGTCTGGTAGCAGCGTATATGCTGGGCAAACGTATGGGCCTGGGCCGTGAATCGATGGCGCCACACAACTTGACCCTTACTGTGGTGGGTGCATCTTTACTTTGGGTGGGCTGGTTCGGTTTCAACGGTGGTTCTGCCTTGGGTGCGAACGGCTCTGCAGGTTATGCGCTGGTGGTGACTCAGGTGGCAGCGGCAGCGGCAGCGCTCTCTTGGCTGATTACTGAAAAACTGGTACGTGGCAAAGCATCTGTATTAGGCGGCGTATCGGGTGCAGTTGCTGGTCTGGTGGTGATTACGCCAGCCGCAGGTTTTGTGACTGTCGGTGGTGCATTGGCGATGGGTCTGATCGGTGGTGTGGTGTGTTTCTGGGGGATTACTGCGCTGAAACGTGCCTTGAAAGCCGATGATTCTTTAGATGCGTTTGGCCTACATGGTGTAGGTGGTGTGGTCGGTGCAATTTTGACCGCTTTTTTTGCCAGCGAATTCATTATGGGGGATGCTGCGCCAGCCAACATGATGAGCCAGCTTTGGGTTCAAGTTGAAGGTGTACTTGCGACCATCGCTTACTCTGCCATCATGACCTTCATCATCCTGAAAGTGATTGACTTGATCATTGGTATCCGTGTCGCATCTGATGATGAGCGCATGGGTCTGGATTTGAGCCAGCATGGTGAACGTGTCGAATAATAATAAACACACAATAATCAATATATAGTGCAAAACAGCCCAAATGGGCTGTTTTTTTTCTATATGTTGCGTAAGACTCTACAAAGTTTGCAATTTTTGCTACACTCGGAATCCATCTGGATTTGTTCAATTAAACCGCTATGCATTGCCCATTTTGCAATACTGCCGACAGTAAAGTGATTGATTCACGCCTGGCAGCTGAAGGCTGTCAGATTCGTCGTCGCCGTGAATGTGTCAGTTGTAATGAACGTTTTACGACTTTTGAAAGTTATGAAGTGGTGATGCCGCGCGTGATTAAATCGGATGGCAAGAATGAACCCTTTGATGAAGCCAAATTACGTCGTTCCCTGATGCATGCCTTGCAGAAACGTCCGGTAACCCAAGAGCAGATTGAAACAGTTTTGAGCGATATCCAGTTACAGATTCGCCGTTTGGGTGAGCGTGATGTGAAATCGCGTACCATCGGTGAAATTGTCATGCAGTCTTTATTCGCACTCGATCACGTGGCCTATGTGCGTTTCGCTTCGGTTTATCAGGATTTCCAGGATGTTGAAGCTTTTCGTCATCAAATTGAACAGATGCAACAGCGAGAATCACAAGAATAAGCATGTCTGAACTGAATCAAGATCAAGTCTGGATGCGCCGCGCAATTCAGCTTGCCCAGCAAGGTCAATACTCGACCAAGCCCAATCCGAATGTCGGCTGTGTCATTGTCAAAGATGGCGTCATTATCGGTGAGGGTTTTCATCCTCAAGCAGGGCAGCCGCATGCTGAAGTATTCGCGCTGCGTCAGGCTAGTGAGCAGGCACGTGGTGCAACCGCGTATGTCACTTTGGAGCCGTGTGCGCATTATGGGCGAACGCCGCCATGTGCCAAGGGTCTGGTTGAAGCTGGTGTGGCTAAAGTGGTCGTGGCCTGTCCTGATCCAAATCCGCTGGTGGCGGGCAAGGGTGTACAGATTTTAAAAGATGCCGGTATCGATGTTGAAGTCGGGATTGGTCAGGAACAAGCGCATCAGCTGAATCAAGGTTTCCTGAAAGCCATGGCGACCGGCATGCCGTATGTGCGACTTAAAATTGCATCCAGTCTGGATGGCCGTACGGCGATGGCATCCGGTGAATCGAAATGGATTACCGGAGCCGAGGCGCGTCAGGACGTGCAGTATTGGCGGGCCATTTCCGGTGCAGTCATCACTGGGATTGAAACAGTTCTGGCCGATGACTGTCAGCTGAATGTGCGGCAACTCGATGGCATTGAAGATATTGAAACAGTAGTACAGCCCAAGCGTATCATTTTGGATCGTCAGGGGCGTTTGCCATTAACGGCGAAAATTCTAGCGCAAGCCGACACCGTGTTGGTGATGGGACCTTTTCGGCAAGAGCTGGCCGATCTGGGTGTGTTACAATTGCCGGTACAGCCTTTAAAACAATTATTGTCCCAGCTGGCTGAGCAGCATCAGATTTATGATGTCTTGGTGGAAGCAGGGGCGACCTTATCTACGGCATTTTTACAAGAACAATTGGTTGATGAACTGATCAGTTACGTTGCACCGACCTTATTGGGTCAGTCTGCACGTACTATGTTTAATGCAGAATTCAGCCTTATGGCAGAACAACTCCGATTTAAGCTGCGCGATGTGACCCGCTTGGGTGATGACGTGCGCTTCAGGTTAATTCCTTTTCAAGAGACACTATGAGTTCAGAGTCTACGGTTTATCATAAACGTCGCCATGCGGCACGTACCACCGATGAATATCTTTTCCATCAGCTGGTTCCTTATCTGGGCAACAAACGCCGTTTATTACATTTGATTCTGGAAGCACTTGAAATTACAGGAACTCTGAAGCGTGAAGATGGCCGTGCGCCGATTTTTGCTGATTTTTTTGCTGGTTCTGGTGTGGTATCACGCTTAGCCCGTCAAAATGGTTATCGCGTGATTGCCAATGACTGGGAACCCTATAGCCATGCATTGAATCATGCGGTGCTGGCCTGTACTGAAGCACCGGCGTTTAAAGAATTGGGTGGCTATCAGAAAGCCATTGATTATCTGAACCGTCTGCCGGAAGTGAAAGGCTGGGTCACGCATAACCTGTGTCCGCGCAATGATGAAATTTATGATCCCGCCCGTGACCGTTTGTTCTTTAAACGTCGTAACGGCATGCGTATTGATGCGATTCGTCAGCAGATTGCAACTTGGCAGGCCCAAGGTGCCATTGACGATGTAGAGATGTCTGCCTTGCTGGCACCATTACTGTATTCAGCCAGTTTTGTCAGCAATACCTCGGGCGTTTTCAAGAGTTTCCACCACGGCTGGGGCGGAAAAACCCAAACGGCGCTGGAACGGATTGAATCTTTACTGTGGCTGACCCCAAGCCGCTTTTGCGAGTCGGATCAGAAGAAAGGTATGGCTGCCGAAATGTGGTGTGTCGATGCCCAGCATCTGGCCAATCAGATGAGCGGTTTTGAAGTAGATGTGGCTTATCTGGATCCACCGTATAATCAGCATGCCTATAGCAGTAATTACCATGTCCTGAATGCTTTGACCTTATGGGATCAGGCCGATTTACCGACGCCAGATACCAAGGGCTTCAAGAGCGGGATTGACCGGGCATGGCGCAAAGAGCGTCCGAGCCAGTACAACTCTTCCAAATATGCCAAAGAAGCCTATGAAAACTTGTTGGCGACCATCAATGCGCGTTTCATTCTGACCAGTTATTCAACGGATGGTAATATCAGCGCCACTGATTTATTGCAGGCCAACCTGAAACGTGGCCGGGTGACCTTGCTGACTCAGGATGTACCACGTTATCGGGTCAGCAAACAGCGCCAATCTGAACGTGCACGCGTACTGGAATTTATTGTGATTACCGATACCCATGCCAGGTCAGGTCCACCGATCCGTCAACTCCTCAGCCAGTTGCATCATTATGCAGAATTGGGCGGTGTGGATACCACTGGTGTCAGTACCCAGTTGGCACTCTGGTAAAAGAATAGAAAAGGAAATAAAAATGTTTACAGGTATTATCGAAAGCCTCGGCAAAGTAGACAGTCTGCGAATTGTGGGTGGTGATGTACGTTTACGTATCCAGACTGACCTGGACATGTCGGATGTACATCTGGGTGATTCTATTGCTACAAATGGCATCTGCCTGACAGTCATCGACTGGGGCGAAAACTGGTATGCAGCTGATGTGTCCCGTGAAAGTCTGAACCGGACGACACTGGGCAACTGGAAAGCCGGTCAACCTGTTAACGTCGAAAAAGCCATGTTGCCGACCACGCGTTTTGGCGGCCATATTGTTTCAGGTCATGTCGATGCAGTCGGCGAGATCACTTTGGTGCGTGCAGATGCACGCTCGATTTATTATGAAGTCACTGCACCGGCTGAAATTGCCAGATATCTGGCAGAAAAAGGTTCGGTCACAGTCGATGGTATTAGCCTGACCATTAATCACTTGCGTGGCTGTGTGATTAGTCTGAACTTGATTCCGCATACGGCTGAACGTACCAATATCGGTACCTGGAAAGTGGGTAGCAAGGTCAATCTGGAAGTGGATGTGTTGGCACGTTATATCGAGCGTTTATTGCTCGGTGATAAAGCCGCAGATACTACTGAACAGTCTAAGATCAGCATGGATTTTCTGGCTGAAAATGGCTTTTTAAAATAAGCGGAATGCTTAAATACTGAACAGTCTGATTGAAAAATTAGACTGTTTTTTTATTTTTCGGGATAATCAGCAATTCAATTTGCAAATATTGCCTTGGTGGACGGGTCGAATGCTCGATTTTTTACTCAACTTGGAACAGTCATTACCGCTATTGCTTGATCAATATGGGGTATGGATCTACGCGATCCTGTTTCTGGTGATTTTTGCGGAAACCGGCTCAGTATTTTTCTTTTTTCTGCCCGGTGACAGTTTATTGCTGGCTGTAGGAGCTTTATGTGCCAGCAGCGATATATTGACCCTGCATTCGATGGGATTACTGCTCTTTACTGCATCGGTACTCGGCTACACCGTGAATTATTACACTGGAAAAGTGCTGGGCCTAAAATATTTTAATCGGCATTCACGCTATTTCAAGCCAGAATATATGGTGAAAACCAATCACTATTTTATGAAACATGGCGGTAAAACCATTCTGATTGCGCGTTTTATTCCTTTTGTTCGTTCATTTGGCCCTTTTGCTGCCGGTTCAGCCCATATGAGTTTTGCCACATTCAGCTTTTATAATATTACGGGTGGTATTCTCTGGATTGGTACTTTATTAAGTATTGGCTATTTGCTTGGAAATGCTGCCTTTATGCTGGCCGATGTGCTCTAAAAGATCAAATTAAAAATCCGAATCAGCCGGATGCCAGTCAGTTAAGCAATTGACTGGTATTTTCTTTTTTAAATTCATAATTATATTTGATGGATGGAAAGGTCATCCGCAACTGTCTGAGGCATGCGGTGAATTGCACCGCAAGATGTCCTCCTTGCGAAGCTCCGCTTCTCATTTGGGCAAAACCAAATTAACCAATAATTTACAGATGTTTGATGTAAAACCTTAAGGCTCCATCGTGAACGGCTAAACAGTTAAAGCATCTATTTCTAAACTCCTTAACTGATCAGCATTACCGAATGAGCGGGCTTTTTATATGAGTTGGAATTTTTAATCAGGTCTCACTTGCCCGGAAAATTCTGAATTTTTCAGTATATAGTCGATTTCTTCTTGGGCCGCCACACGCATTTGTTCTCTTAGTGCATTGATGGTCTGTTCAATCACCGTTTCTGCCTCAAGTTCCAGACGCAAACGCACACTCTCTAATTCGGATAAAATGGTGTGGTCTTGAATCTGGATACGACCTTGGGCAAAGTCAAAACTATGCTCAGGATTTTTCTGATAACGGGCAACATAGTGCTGCATTTCTGTCTCTAGACTGAGGTTTATGTCAGCGAGGGCTTGGGTCTGCTCAGCAAATTTACGCTGTTCATCCTGATATAGCTGTGCAATCGCAGCCTGCTCTGCGGCACGTTTATCGGCCAGGGCCTGTTCGAGTGCCAGCTGTCTGCGAATACGTGCAGCCTCAATCAATTCAGCCTTGCGCTGCGCATAGGCTTCTTCAATCTTGCGTTCAGATTCCTGCTGTAAGCGCTGATCACGAATCTGCCATTCTTCTAAAGAGGTTTCAGGCTTTAAAATGTCACAGATCCGAGAGAGGTCATCGATAAAGGTCTGACGTACAGCTTCTGGCACATTTAACCAGCGCTGTTTAAAATCTGGACCTACATTTAATGCCACATGCCTCTCCTTGTGGGTGATATCGGTTAAAGCTTATGGGTGTTGGGCTCAATACCTAAACGACGATATTGTTTGAATTTTTCACGACCCAGCTGTTTAGCCGTTTCATGGTTTTCAATGATCTCAATAATGTGACTAAATTTTGCGTAAGGTTCAAGTGCTTCCGGATTAAAATTGAAAATAATCCAGTCGGACTGTTCAGGCAATGTTGCCGAAATACACACGCTCGCCTCAGGCTGATCAATGCCATGCGGAATGAAACTCGCGGGATCAAAGCTCCACAGGCGTTCATCTAGCTGCTGCTGCAAGGCTGCATCGGCACATAGTAACCAGATCCGCGCCGGCTGGCGCAGAATCTTGCGGCATAAACGACAAGCACTTTCGACTTGTCGTTCAGGACTTTTTTCAAATAAATAAAAGCTGACCTTAGCCATTCGTTTGAACGCGGTTGGCCAGGAACTGCATTAATAATGGCACTGGACGCCCGGTTGCCCCCTTATTTGCGCCTGAGTTCCATGCTGTACCTGCAACATCCAGATGTGCCCAGCGATATTCACGGGTAAAACGCTGCAAGAAGCAGGCTGCAGTGACAGAACCGGCTTTTGGGCCACCGATATTGCCAATATCGGCAAATGGTGAATCGAGTTGTTCCTGATAGTCATCTATGACCGGCATACGCCATACCCGGTCAAATGAATGCTGGCCGGCAGTTTCCAGTTCTGCTGCCAATTTATCATCTGGTGTGAACAGACCTGTCAGCACGGAACCCAAAGCCACCACACATGCACCGGTCAAGGTCGCAATATCAATCACCAGAGCAGGGTTGAAACGTTTCACATAGGTCAGGGTGTCACATAACACCAGACGACCTTCGGCATCGGTATTCAGGATTTCAACCGTTTGACCGCTCATCGTCGTGACGATGTCACCCGGACGAGTGGCTTTACCAGAAGGCATATTTTCTGCTGCGGCAATGGTTCCTACCACATGCAGAGCTAAGCGGGACTCACACAATGCACGCATGGTACCCAGTACAGAGGCTGCACCGCACATGTCGTATTTCATTTCATCCATACCTGCGCCAGGTTTGAGTGAAATACCACCGGTATCAAAGGTAATGCCTTTACCGACCAGTACCACTGGCGCTTCACTACGCTCTGATTGATATTCAATGCTGATAATACGACCCGGACGCTCTGAACCCTGGCTGACTGCAAGGAAGGCACCCATGCCTAAATCTGCCATCTGTTGTTCATCCAGTACCGTGACTTTCAGTAAATCCGGATATTCAGCAGCCAAGGCGATGGCCTGATCTGCCAGATATTCCGGGAAACAGATATTGCCCGGACGGTTGCCCAGATCACGTGCCAGGTTTTGCCCGCTCTGTACTGCTTGAACCAGTTGCAGCTGTTCTGTCGTTAAAACGCTATGCGTGGCAATCAGGTCGATCTGTTCAAGTACAAATTCATTCTTTTTCGACTTATATTCATCATAACCATAGCTGGCTTGAGTCAAAGCCAGAGCAAACAGATAATGCAATTCTTGTGGAAGTTGTGTCAGGTCTACAGAAATCTGTTTGAATTTTTTTTGAGTGGCCTGAATAATAGTCTGGGCAATTTTTGCGAGTTTTGCTGGTTGCAATTCAGCGACTTTGCCTAAACCGATCAGTGCTGCATGGCTGGACTGGCTGACTTGGCCAATCAGGCTCAGACTTTCAGCCAAAGCTGCTTTGAACTGAGATGCTTCAATTAATCGGTCTAAATTGTTGATTTGATAGGTTGAGGTGGTATTTTGAAGTTGTTCTGAGTCAACTAAAATCAACAAAGATTGACTTGATCCATTCTCTGGGAATGACGTATTAATTGTAAGTTTCATATTCTGTTTTCACGCCTGTCTAGATTTGTAAATCATTCAGTCATTGAACCATTTATCTGAATAGAGTTTCAATGGGTAGGGCCGTCTAGGTTTTATATTTTTGCTATTCGGGTAAACTAGCACTCGTTTTATAGACCTTATTTTGGAAGAATTAATTTGATTATTCGGCGTTATCTGGTCAAGCAAGTTGTCTCGACATCTTTGGTGGTGATTGCCTTATTGACCTTGATCATGATGGGTGGCCGACTGATCAAGTATTTTGGTGTCGCAGCGCAAGGCCGTCTGGATGCAGGCATTTTATTTAGCATCATTGGCTACCGTTTGCCTGAGTTTTTAACCTTAATTCTTCCGCTCGGTTTCTTTATTGGCCTGATGCTGGTATTTGGCCGTTTATATGTCGACCATGAAATGGCGGTGATGAATGGCAGTGGTGTCAGCCGGCATCAATTGGCGCGCCTTCTGGTGCCGATGACCTTGGTGTTTCTCATTGCCCAAGCCGGCTTGATGCTCTGGGCAGCGCCATGGGGAATCCGCCAGTTTGAAGCGCTGACCACCAGTCAGGCGGTACGCACCGGCTTTGATCTGGTACGACCCAAAGAATTTATTTCCTCTGGCCCCTATACCATTTATGCCGGTGATCTGTCTGAAGACCGCAAGAACTTAAAAGATATTTTCTTCTATCAGCGGGCAGAAAAACCCGGTAAACCGGATGTGATGATTCTGGCCCAAGAAGCCACCCGCATCGAGGTGCCAAATGATGCGGCCAATGTGGTCGATCTGGTTCAAGGTCGCCGTTATGAAATTTATCCGGGCACTCCGCAATATACCCAGGCTGAATTTGCAAGCTATCGTCTGCGTTTAGAAAATGATGAGGAAGCACAGTTTGCCAGTGCTGAAGTTGAAGCTTTGCCAACCTCGCAATTGTGGCAGAACCGTCAGGATCCTGTGGTGGCCAGTGAATTAGGCTGGCGGGTATTTGTACCATTTGCGATTCTGATTGCTTTGATTCTGGCCGTGGCCTTGTCTGAAGTGAGTCCACGCCAAGGTCGTTATCTCAAGTTATTTCCGGCGCTCATGATTTTTGCCAGTCTGATTGTGGCGTTAATGGCCGTGAAAACCCGGATCAGTAAAGAGGAAATGGGGATCTGGGCTTATCCATTGATCCTGATTGCTTATGCGATTGCGGGTGCCTTGTTCTCACGTAAACAGAATTTGGCCCCGAAAATCAAGAAACAGATTCAGCGAGTGAGGTCTTAATAATGTTGGCACGTCGTATAGTTGCAAAACATGTGACCCAAACCACTGCGCTGGCGATGCTGGGTGCAACCGCTGTGTTGGCGGGTTTACAGGTGTTATTTACTTATCTGGGTGAGCTGGGTTCACTAAAAGAAGGTTATGGCGCCTGGGATGCCTTGAAATATGTGCTCTGGGGTGCTCCGAATTATCTTTATGAAATTCTGCCGATCTCGGCGCTGATCGGTGCGGTTTTAGGTTTGGGCACATTGGCCTCAAATAGTGAACTGATTGTGATGCGCTCGATCGGGATCAGTCTGTGGCGGATTGTTGGCTGGGTGATCCGTTCAGCATTACTGCTGGTGGTCTTGTCATTTGCCTTAAGCGAGTGGGTGATTCCCTATACCAATGAACAGGCCAAGAGCGTAAAAAGTTCGAGTAAAGCCGCACAACTGGGCGAAGTGCGGGGTTACTGGACCCGGGAAGGGCAGCGCTTTATTTATATTGATTATGCCAATTCGCAAGGTCAGCTGAAAAATGTGCAGATGCTGGATTTTGATGAAAATTATCGCTTACGCGGCACCTTGCAAGCGGATCAGGGTGAATTTGTCACAGATGGCTCCTGGACATTAAGCAATACCGAGCAGTTCGATATTCTGCAAAATGGTAGTGCTACCCTGATCAAGCAGGAACAGCAACCTTTGGCACTGGCATTACAGCCAAAATATGTGCATATGGTCACCATCGATCCTGAAGACTTGTCACCGAGCCAACTGATCAGTTTCACAAGTTATATGCATGAATATAGTCAGGTGCCAAAAACCTATCAACTGGCTTTCTGGCAGAAACTCGGTTCTCCTTTTGCCCTGATTGCACTGGTGGTGATTGCCTGTTCATTTATTTTCGGGCCGCTGCGTCAGCAATCCATGGGTTTTCGTCTGGTGATTGCCTTATTTGCCGGTCTGGGCTTTTTCTATCTACAGGATTTCCTCGGCTATGCCAGTCTGGTCTATGCGCCATCTCCGGCATGGTTTGTCTTTATTCCGATTCTGATCATGTTCGGTATTGGGGGTTACCTGCTGCATCGGGCACGCTAAGACCCAGGAAAATAGAACAAATCAATCGCGATGAGCGGCTTAAACCATACTCTGGTCATGGCCTCTTTTTGCAAACTTCGCTAAAATAGAGCGATTAATTCGTAGACGAACAGAGTATTTCATTATGACGGATGCAACTGCTGGCAAAATCCCTCACGTTTTGGTGATTATGGATGGTGTGGGTCATCGCGAAGCGGTCGAAGACAACGCGTTTTTAGCAGCTAAACGACCAAATTTAACTGCAATGCAGGACAAGCATCCGCATGGTTTGATCTCGGGTTCAGGCGAAGATGTTGGTCTGCCAGATGGCCAGATGGGGAACTCGGAAGTCGGACATATGAACCTCGGTGCAGGTCGTGTGCTGTATCAGGATTTTACCCGGATTACCAAAGACATTCGTACCGGTGATTTCTTCAATCATGAAGTACTCGTCGATGCGGTGGAGAAAGCCAAAGCTTCAGGTGGTGCAGTGCATTTGCTCGGCCTTTTATCTCAAGGCGGTGTGCATTCGCATGAAGACCATATTGTTGCGATGGCTGAACTGGCACTCAAACGTGGTGTCAAAGTTTATTTGCATGCTTTCCTGGATGGTCGTGATACGCCGCCACGAAGTGCCCAACCGTCATTGGAAAAACTGGATGCGCTGTTTGCACAATATCCGGGTCAGGGTCGTATTGCCAGCATGATTGGTCGTTACTTCGCGATGGATCGTGACAACCGTTGGGATCGCGTCGAACAGGCCTATCGTTTATTGACTGAAGGCGAAGCGGCCCGTACAGCTGCCACCGCAGTTCAAGGTCTGGAACAGGCTTATGCCGCAGATGAGTCGGATGAATTTGTCAAAGCCACCCGCATTGGTGAGCTGGCAAAAATTCAGGATGGCGACAGCGTGGTCTTCATGAACTTCCGTGCCGATCGTGCCCGTGAATTGACTCGCGCATTTGTAGAAAAAGATTTTGCTGGATTTGCACGTAAAGTAGTGCCGAACTTAGCCAAGTTTGTGATGTTGACGCGTTACCAAGCAACGATTGATGCGCCTGTGGCCTATATGCCAGAAGCGTTGGTCAACTCGATTGGTGAATACCTGTCAAATCTGGGTAAAACCCAATTGCGTATTGCTGAAACTGAAAAATATGCACACGTGACGTTCTTCTTTAGTGGCGGTCGTGAAGATGAATATCCGGGTGAAAAACGTATCCTGATTCCATCGCCAAATGTAGCAACTTATGACATCAAACCGGAAATGAGTGCTTATGAAGTGACTGATGAGCTGGTCGCTGCGATCAATTCAGGCGAATTTGACCTGCTGGTGGTGAACTATGCCAATGGTGATATGGTCGGTCATACCGGTGTTTTTGATGCCGCAGTGAAAGCGGTTGAAGCGGTCGATACCTGCTTAGGCCGGGTTTATGAGGCGGTGATGGCGCAAAAAGGTCATATGCTTATCACTGCCGATCATGGTAATGTAGAGCAGATGCAGGACTATCACAGTGGTCAGGTGCATACTCAACATACCACTGAATTGGTTCCATTTATTTATGTGGGTCCAACTCAGGCCACGATCGCAGAAGGTGGCGTATTGGCAGATGTCGCACCGACCTTATTAAGTCTGATGCAAGTTCCAGTCCCTGCGGAAATGCAAGGTCGCAACCTGATTGAACTGAATTAATAATTTTCGATAAGATCTAAAAGAAAGGTAAAAAATGGCAACAACACATTGGAAGTCTGTCGTTATACCATGCTTACTGATGTGTTTGAGTCATTCGGCCTGGGGTGCGGGCTCAAAAGAGCCGGCATTCGATGATATGGAAATGGATGGTCAGGCCTATACTGAAATTCCTGTGGCATCCATTCAAGAATTCGTACAAATTTATGGCATCGTCAAAGACAATTATATTCAAGACAAAAATGACGACGCCTTGTTCCAACAGGCAATCCAAGGTCTGGTCAGTGGCTTAGACCGCTATTCCCGTTATTTGTCTCCTGAAGATTATAAGCAGCTACGTGAATATACTGAAGGTGATCTGGCCAGCATTGATTTCGATCTGCAATTTAACTCGCAGATGAAGCAATGGATGGTGCAGGGATTGAGCGCCGATGCCGACTCTGCCAAGCAGGGACTGCGTAATAGTGTCACGGTCTATAAAATTGATGATCAGGTACTGAGTAGCCTGAATCAGGAGCAGGTGCGACAGTTATTGAGCGGGGCGGTCGGCTCTACGCTGAGCATACAGCTTTCCCCGCAAAGTCCGGTGGTTCGTCTGGTAAGGAATACCAAGCTCGATACTGAAATTAAATCCAGTCTGCACAATAATCAGGTACTGGTATTGCAGGTCAAAGTTTTCCAGCAAGATACAGCCAATGAAATCAAGCGCCTGATTGAAAGCTATTCTGACAGACGCTTAAAAGCGGTGATGTTTGATCTACGCAATAACCCGGGTGGCTTACTTTCTGCCGCAGTAGAATCGGCCGATTTATTTTTGAATCAGGGTGTGATTGTCTCGACCCAAAGCCGTTCGGAAGGCAATCAGCAATTTCAGGCGCTGCCAAGTTTTGAATTTCAGAATCTGAAAGTGGGCGTTCTGATTAATAACCGTTCAGCTTCGGCAGCTGAAGTCTTTACGGCAGCATTGAAAGAACATAGCCGGGCTTGGGTGGTCGGTGAGCAAAGCTATGGCAAAGGTGTGGTACAAAAGCTATTTCCACTGAGTAATGGTTCTGCTTTACAAATGACAGTGGCACAATACTTCAGTCCGAGTGGTCAGATGATTGAAGGGCGGGGCGTGCAGCCACATTTCAGTTATCCGTTTAAGCAGGAAATGCGTGAGGAGAGCTATCTGGAACACGTCACAGACCTGCTACTCCTGCAAAAATAATTATTCGTCTTCCTCAGTATCCAGTCCGAACTTTTTCAAACGATAACGTAGGGAGCGGAATGACATACCGAGCTTTTTCGCGGCCAGTGTGCGGTTCCAGTGCGTTAGATTCAGCGCATTGAGTAGGACTTCTTTTTCAATCTTTTCTAAATATAGCTCTAGGCCTTCTTCTGGGAGCTTTCTCGGAGCAATCAGGGTGTCAGTCGCAATGATCTCGCTCGTGAGCGTATTCATCTGCTGAATCGGTATCGATTGCCCAATCAGCATTTTATGTTCTAAAGCATCATTTGGATTATTATGGAAATAATCCACCGGTTTATTCAGTGCTTTTTGTAGCAGCTGTTCCAGATGTTTCTGATTGATCGGTTTGCTGACAAAGTCAAAGGCACCGGCCTTGAGTGCAGCAATCGCGATTTCCATGTTGCCATAGGCGGTCAGAACCGCGACCGGAAGTGCAGGATAGAGATGACCAATCCAGTCCAGTAACTCCAAACCATTGCCATCGGGCAGGTTCAGGTCAGTTAAACAGGCATCATATTGATGATCTGCAAGATATTTTTTAGCATCTTGCAGACGATGTGCGATGTGCGTACGAATCCCCATCCGCAGCAACGACATTTGCATGAGGGTGCATAAATCTTCTTCATCATCCACCAAGAGCACCAGTGGCTGTTGTTCCACACTCATTTCCCTTAAACCCCTTTATACCGTAATACGTTGGCAGCTAATGCGAAAGCATGCGCCCTGTTCTTGTTGTATATAGTTTAATTGTGCCTGATTTGCTTCACAAAAACTATGTGATAAGTACAGTCCTAATCCGGTTCCACTAATCGAGGTACTGAAAAAAGGTTGAAATAATAGGGCTTGGTCGTGTATGGCTACACCTGAGCCGAAATCCCGGATATCAATCCAGACCCGATGTTCATAGGGATGTATATTCAGCTGAATGTAATTGGCATCTGCTGAATTGTGACGGATGGCATTGCGAAGCAGGTTAATCAGGACTTGCCGGAACTGCGCTTCATCGAACTGAATCAGCAGCGGCACATCAATATTAAATTGAATCTGATCGCAAATATCGGCCAAATCTTCCTGGATAAATAACGGGATAAATTCATTGAGATGAATCGGCACCGGATGGGTTTCTTTATTTTTGACCATATTCAGCGTGTCCTGAATAATCCGGTCAATCCGGGTCGCCTGTCGGCCAATCATCTGGTTGAGTACTTGTTGTTCACTGCCAGAGTCAAGGTATAAATCATTGGCCTGCACAATAGCTGCCAATGGATTACGAATTTCATGCGCAATACTGGCCGAAAGCTGGCCCAGTGCGGCAAGTTTAAGTTGCTGCACCTGCTGATTGAGTTTTTTGGCATCCTGTAACACCAATAACATCAGGGTTTGATGCGGCACAATCAGCTTTTGTACCTGTACATGAATGTTATAGCGACTTTGCTGTGATTCAAATTGAAAACGCTCGCCATTTTCCAGCGTTTCAAACTGGATCAGTTCAAATAAATCTGGTTGTGACTGGTAGAGGGTAAATTTCTCATGCGCAAATTTTGCTTCGATCCCGAGCAGTGTACAGGCCGCAGGGTTACTCAGAACCACATGATAATTTTCATCCAGCACCAGATAGCCAGTTTCGATCTGTTCCAGAATAGATCTCTTGCGAAAGTCATTATTGCAAGTTTATCCGGTTTACGAGTGCAGCAATTAAGTTAATGCGTAAACCGAATCTTTTCCGTCTATTTCGATAGCGTTCACTTAATATTCTAAATGTTTTCAATTGACTATTAATGTGTTCGATCACAACTCGTATTTTTCCAATCATTTTATTGTACCTTTTCTCAACATCAAATAAGGGTAAATTCTTCTTTTTCTTTATTGGCATCAATAATTTAAAGCCATCTTGCTCTAATCCGTAGTACCCTAAATCGGTCATAACATATTCACAATGTTTGAATTTCTTAACCGTTTTTCTTGCCAATTTAATATCATGCTGACTGCCATTCGATATATCTAGCCCTATGATTTGTTTGCTGTTCGGATGATAGATCACTTGTGCTTTTAGCGTATGTTTCTTCTTTTTACCACTGTAGAACTTACTCTGATTTTTTTTTCGGACGTTCTATTGAACATTCTGTCGCATCAATAATGACCCAGTTAAAGTGTTCGTCTGCTGTGGTAATGCTTCGTTTTGGCAGAGTAAAACGTCTTGATTTCATCAATGCATCTTCAACCTTTTTAATGGTTCGATTCACATTACTTTCAGCGATATGGTAATTTGCCGCTAATTCCAGTTGAGTGCTGTAGTTCCGTAAGTAATTGAGAGTTAATAACAACTGATCCTCTATATCTAAAGTATGAGGACGACCTGATTTCTTTTTGAGTGATTCTGCTTTTTCTAAAACCTCTACCATTTCAGTAAAAACTTGTCGAGGTACGCCAACCAAGCGTTTGAATTCAGAATCTGAAAAACGATTTAATTTCTGATATCTCATGAAATTTATATTGAGGTGGTTTTTACTTTCGCAAGAGATCTAATATAACGGTTAATATTCTGTAAGCGATAAAGTTCCAGAGATTGCGAAAAGTTCAGGTTTTCCAGAATCTGAAAACGGCGCACCGCAATTTGCCCGGTTCCATAGACCACAAAGAACAAAAAGGCCAGCAGGGCACTATTACTGATATTGCTTAAGGAAGAAAATGCAAAAATACTGCCGATAAAATGTTGATATATGACACTAATCACAGCAATCAGCGTGACCACCAAAGCTTTTTTTGCATCCAGCAATAACGATGCGGAAAAGATGGTAATCACAAACAGCAAACCAATTTGCAGATTAGGCCCATCACTTGCCAAAGTCAGTAAACTTAAGACGCAGACATCGCTAAAAAAAATCATAATCAGCTGCGGCTGGATCAGGCGTCTGATCCATTTCAGTGCGAACAGCTGCGCTGTATTAATGGCAACACCGATTCCTAGCGCATAATAATACAGTTGTGGATATTGATAATCGCCGGTTAGCTCGGGGTAGGTCAGCAGAAAAATCAGCAGCAGGCCAGTGCTGATCAGCAGGCGATACGCACTATACCAGATCCCTAAATGATACTGATTGAGTTCAGAATAATTGGGTTTTTGTGCCATATGCAGCGCGACTCGCCAAAGGCTAAGGTTTAATCAGCCCATAGCGCATGGCCAGATGCGTCAGTTTGACATCACTATCAATATTCAGTTTTTCAAAAATACGATAACGATAAGTATTTACGGTTTTGACGCTGACAAAGAGCTTGTCAGCAATTTCCTGAGCGCTGATACAGTTCACCACCATCATCGCCACTTGCATTTCACGTTCTGACAGTGCATCAAAAGGCGATTGCTGTGTATCAGAAAGGTAAGAACTCGCTAACTGTTCTGCAATGTCGGCACTAAAATATTTACCGCCTTGCATGACTTTATTGATGGCGCGAACCATTTCTGAAATCGGCGCCCCTTTGGTAATATAACCTTTGGCTCCGGCTTTTAATAACAGCGAAGGATAGGGTTCTTCTGCCAGACCGCTGACAGCCAGTACTTTGGTTTCAGGGGCGCTCTGAAGCAGACGACGCGTGGTTTCTACGCCACCAATGCCCGGCATATTCACATCCAGTAAAACCACATTCGGATGATGCTGACGAACCAGAGAAATCGCTTCTTCACCAGATTCAGCCTGTCCAATCACCTGAACCTCCGCATGGTCTTCCAGCATTCTGCAAATTCCAGTACGTACTAATTCATGGTCGTCCACAACTAAAACTGTGATCACCTACGCTCTCCCTCTGTTAAAAAAATCATTTTTTTGTTACATAAAGCAAAATAAGCTTGCAATGAAAGTACAAAATTAGCAATCCTATTCGCAAGATAAAATCTGAAACTTATCACACAGTGTCAAGATCAAAAAATGTTCTGCAATGTGTTTAAATGTAAGGCATATTAGAGGTAATACGCAAATCAATCTTACCTCTGTTAGTTGAGTGAAGAAATAGTGAAGAAAATAAACAAGTCTTTAAGGCATGTATTGGGCCTGTCCGTGTTAGTCAGCATGAGTGCGACAAGTTTTGCTGAAATCATTATGAATTCTGGCACGACAGAGGGCGGATCCAGCATTAGTTGGTCTTCTGAGGAAGTCAATCAGCTGATGAGTGATGATTTCCGTGTGGCTGCTGATGAGCCTTCGCCACCCGGTTCAGCCACCGTGACCACGACCTTGCGTCAGAGTGTACCGAGCACCCAGCAGTCGGTCAGTGTTCAGCAACCAGCAAAAACAACACAGATTTTTGATACAAACATTTATAGCAATCAACCCTCTGTAAATGCCCGTGCTGCATTGGTTATGGATGCGCAAACCGGTGAGGTGCTGTTTAGCAAAAACACCAATACCGCTTTGCCGATTGCATCTATTACCAAATTAATGACAGCAGTGGTGATTTCCGATGCACGTTTAAACATGTCAGAAAAAATCACGCTGCAACAGGCTGATTTCTCTTGCGCAGGTTGTAAAAGCTCAAGCTCGACCTTACGTGCTGGCGATAGCATGAACCGTGCCGAAGCTTTATTGTTTGCTCTAATGAAGTCTGAAAACCCGGCAGCTGCAGCCTTGGCGCGAACGTATCCAGGTGGTCGCAGTGCATTTATTGCAGCGATGAACAGTAAGGCCAAGGCCTTAGGCATGAATTCATCCCGCTTTATGGAATCAACCGGCTTACACCCTGGAAATGTGGCATCAGCACGTGATTTGGGTATTTTAGTGAATACCGCTTCTCAATATGGTTTGATTCGTCAATTCTCGACCACACCAAGCTATGACTTTAACTTGGGTTATCGTGTACTGAAATCGAATAATACCAATGCACTGGTGCGTAACGGCGGCTGGAATATCAATATTTCTAAAACCGGTTTTATTAATGAAGCAGGGCGCTGTGTGGTGATGCATACGACCCTGAATAACCGTCCGGTGGCAGTGGTACTGTTAGGTGCAAATAGCTCACAGGCGCGTACCAATGATGCGACCCGTTTGATGAGCTGGGTGAGCCAGCAACCAAAACGAATCTAATCTCTGCGCTCATAAAAAACCCTGCAAATGCAGGGTTTTTTATTCTGGCTGAAATTACATGTTCGACAGAATAGAGTCTTTTACCTGAGCCATGGTTGCGTCGATAGACAGCATCACCGCATCGGCACATTGTTTGATCGCGGTATCTGGATCTTTTAGACCATTACCGGTTACGGTACATACGATTACTGAACCTTCAGCGATTTTCCCTGCTTTTATATCACGGATTGCACCGCCAACAGACGCAGCAGATGCAGGTTCTACAAATACACCTTCATACATCGACAGCAGACGTTGCGCTTCAAGAATCTCCGCATCCGTCAGTTCATCAAACCAGCCGTTTGAATCACGAACGACAGCTTTGGCATGATTGAAGCTTTGCGGATTACCAATACGAATGGCAGTTGCAACAGTTTCCGGATTTTCTACTGGACCACCACGCAGGAACGGAGCAGCACCAGACGCTTGGTAACCGGCCATGATTGGCAAGCCAGCCGGTTTAGGACCAGTGAAAGCATCGGTTTCAGCATCGTAAATCACTTGCTCAAATTCTTCTTTCGACTGATTGGCCACCGCTTCGGTATAGCCCATCCAGTGTGCAGTGATATTACCTGCGTTACCCACTGGCAGGCAGTGGTAATCCGGGGCACGACCTAAAGCTTCAACGATCTCGTAAGCAATGGTTTTTTGACCTTGCAGGCGGTACGGGTTGATTGAGTTTACAATCGTTACCGGTGCCTGATCCGCAACTTCCTTCACCAGACGCATGCCGTCATCGAAGTTGCCACGAATTTGCATGGTGATTGCACCATACATCATCGCTTGGGCCATTTTACCCATGGCAATTTTGCCTTCCGGGATGAGTACGAATGCTTTGATACCGGCACGAGCAGCGTATGCAGCCGCAGCAGCAGAAGTATTACCAGTGGATGCACAGATGATGGCTTTAGAGCCTTCTTCAACGGCTTTGGTCACTGCCATAGTCATACCGCGGTCTTTAAATGAACCAGTCGGGTTTAAGCCCTCGTACTTCACATAAATTTCAACATCTTTACCAATAATGCGTGGAATATTCTCAAGCTTGATCAGTGGAGTATTACCCTCACCCAAAGAGATCGCACGAGTAGTTGCAGACACTGGTAAACGGTCGCGATAGCGGTCAACTAAACCAGTATAACGATTGGCATTCGACATGATGATGTTCCAATTGTGTGTAGAGCTTGGCAAGGGGAAATACTCCCCTTAACCCGATTAATTATCAAGCGATTCTAAACGAATTCGTACAATTTCGCCATGAATGACGGGTAATGCTTGAATTTGTGAGAGCGCTGCATCCATTTTTGATTCGACGATAGGATCGGTCAGAATCACGATCGGAATAAGGTCTTTTAAGCGAGGTTGCTGCATGATGGCATCGATACTGATTCCGGCACGACTGAGGATCGTGGTGACATCGGCAAGCACGCCCATTTGATCTTCGGCATTAATACGGATGTAATAGCCGGTGGTCATTTGTTCACGACTCAAGATCGGTAAATCGGTCAGGGCTTCAAAGGCCAGTTGCGGAATGGTTCCAGCACCGTCTTCGGTATAAATGATATCACGGACAATATCCACCACGTCTGCGACCACAGCAGAAGCCGTTGGGCCTGCACCCGCACCTGCGCCGTAGTACAGCGTTGGGCCAACCGCATTGGCTTGTACCAGTACGGCGTTTTTCACGCCATTGACGTTGGCAATCAGTTCTTCTTCAGGAATCAGGGTTGGATGAACACGGAGTTCAATCCCGGCATCGGTGCGGCGTGCAATTCCCAGGTGCTTGATACGGAAACCGAGGTCTTCTGCATATTTCACATCTTGTGCAGTGACTTTGCCAATACCTTCAGTAAAGACTTTGTCAAACTGTAGCGGAATACCAAAGGCACATGAAGCTAGAATGGTCAGCTTATGTGCAGCATCAATACCTTCCACGTCAAAGGTTGGATCGGCTTCGGCATATCCGAGTTCTTGTGCTTCTTTGAGTACGTCTTCAAAAGTACGGCCTTTTTCACGCATTTCGCTGAGAATGAAGTTACCCGTACCATTGATGATGCCCGCCAGCCATTCAATCTTGTTGGCCGCCAGACCTTCACGAATCACTTTAATAATGGGAATACCGCCAGCCACTGCCGCTTCATAGGCAATCTGCACGGCATTGTCTTCAGCCGCTTTAAACAGCTCATTCCCATGTTCAGCCAATAGCGCCTTGTTGGCAGTGACAATATGCTTGCCATGTTTCATGGCTTCCATAATGATTTCAAAAGCAGGATGAATCCCACCCATGACTTCGACCACCACGTCTACGTCAGGTTGACGCACGATGTCCATCAAGTCTGCACTTTGTTTCACTGATGCAGGTAGGTCCAGATCAGGACGTGGACGACGGGTGCCTACATAGGTAATTTCAATTTCACGACCGGTGCGACGTTTAATCTCAGCAGCATTTTCTTTTAATAGTTTCAAGGCACCACCACCTACAGTACCAAGACCGAGGATAGCCAGACGAACTGGTTTCACGTCACACTCCAAATAAACAGTTTTTTACGAGAACCTAGATCATAGCTAAAAAAACGCCATGACTCTAGGGTCATTTCAGAATATCTTTATGTATAAAATAAAGTTAAATAACGTATTAAAATGAGTTATTTAAGTCGCTTCAATAATTCAGCGCTAGACAGATATCCGCCTAGGTAAACCCCTTCCGAACTATAAATGGCAGGGGTGCCATTGACGCCCATATTCAGGCCCATGTGATATTGATCTTGAACAGGATTTTCACATTTCTCTGCACTAATCTGTGCGCCGGCAATGGCCTGATCAAAAGCACTATGACGGTCAGCACTACACCAGATTGCTTCCATGGCCGGCATATGCTGTTCACCACGCGGCCAGGCGATATAACGAACCTCAATACCTTTACTATTCATTTCATCCATTTGTTCATGGAATTTATGGCAATACGGACAGCTGACATCGGTAAAGACATAGACCACATGCTTGGCCTTGCCTTTGGCCGGATAGATCAGCAGATCTTCTGCTTTCAGTTCGGCAAAGAGTTTGTTGTTGATTCCGGCTTGCAGGTTTTCACTGACATTATGCAGCTGTTTATCACCGAGTCGGATCACGTCGCCCTGAATCAGGTATTTACCATCGCTGGTGACATAGACCGCAGACATACCTTCCAGACTGACCCAGAACAGGTTCGGTACTTCGGTGGTTTTAATATCGATAATTTTGGCACTGATCCCCGCAGTTTTGAAATGCTTTTCCAAGGTAGAGACCAGACGCTGTTGTGCATTGCGTTCGGTCAGGGTAGAGGCTTCTCCCGTTGCTGGTGCACTTGCAGTCAGTGTATCTTGCTTTTTAGTGTTGTTATCGGAATTGGAACATGCGCTAAGCCCCAAACCAGCAGCAAGTGTACAAGCCATAAAAACTTTTGAGCGGGCAAATGTCATAAATAACCCTTTTCTTCTTGGACTAAAAACAGAGCATTAGCATAACAAAAAAAAATACAAACACGTCAAACTTCTCAGTTTATTCCATGTGTAGATGTTTTAAGCCCGTGGATGATGCGCTGCATGCAGCTGCTGCATCCGCACTTGCGCCACATGGGTATAAATCTGGGTGGTCGACAGGTCACTATGTCCAAGCAGCATCTGTACCACACGTAAATCTGCGCCATGATTGAGCAGATGCGTTGCAAAGGCATGCCGCAAGGTGTGCGGTGACAGCTCGGATGCAATTCCGGCCTGTAAAGCATAGCGTTTAATCGCATACCAGAAATTTTGCCGGCTCATGATGCCGCCATGCTGAGTCAAAAACAGATAATCGGTTGAGGTCTTATACAGTTGTGGACGGGCTTCATTCAGATATTTTTCCACCCATTCACAGGCCATGTGTCCCATCGGTACCAGCCGTTCTTTATTGGCTTTACCGACGATGCGTAAATAGCCCTGTTTTAAGTTAATCAGTTCCAGACGTAAGTTAATCAGTTCAGTGACACGTAAACCGCAAGCATACAGCACTTCAAACATGGCACGGTCACGCAGGCCTAAAGCAGTATTGATATCGGGGGCATCAATCAAGGCCTCAACATCGGCTTCAGACAGGTCTTTGGGCAAGGCACGGCCAAGCTTCGGGGTTTTATGCGCTGCCACCGGATTATCACTACGCAGCTTCTGTTCACGCAGAAATTTATAAAATGAACGCAAGGCTGACAGACAGCGGGCAATTGAGCGTGGGCTTTTTTGCTGTTTGGTCAGTGCAATCAATACATCGGAAATATCGTCATGGGTCCATTCTGGCAAAGGCTTGCTCAGACATTCTGCACATTGCAGCAAATCAGATAAATAGGCATTTCGGGTGTGTGGACTAACCGTTTGCGCAATCAGATAATCACGAAAACCCTGTAAATAGCTCAAGGCTTCAGGAATTTGAACCGGGGCGGGAATACGGGGTTTTTTATTCAGCATAGGGTGCAAGGATCTGATCTGAAAAAGCGATGAATTTAATAGGTATTCTCCACTGTAGTTTAATTTCACCAGACTGTCGATGTGATATAAAAACTAATTCAGCATGTAATCAATCTTATTTGTTAATTATTCTCATTTGTTTGTATACTGTACAAAATAGTTCAGGAATTTCACGGTGCGTTTGTCTGATTTAAAAGCAAAACAAATTGCCATCATTCGAAAAGTGAGTCGAACAACTGATGGTGAAAGTGCTCTACACGATGTCGTCGCGAGTCGTTTGGAAACTCTAGGCTTTGTGCCGGGTACGAAGGTACAGGTGATTACGAAAGGTATTTTTGGTGGAGATCCCATTTTGATTCAAGTTGGATTTACCCGTTTTGCTTTGCGTAAATCAGAAGCAGCCAAAATTGAAATCGAACAGGCGGTATCGGCATGAGTGATACATTACGTATTGCCCTTGTCGGTAACCCTAATTGCGGTAAAACTTCATTATTCAACCATTTAACCGGAACACGCCAAAAAGTTGGTAACTATGCGGGGGTCACGGTTGAACGTAAAGTCGGTACGTTTCAGCTTGCTTCAGGCAAAGCGGTGCGGGTACTGGATTTGCCAGGAACTTATAGTCTGGATGCGACCAGTCCGGATGAAGAAATCACCCGTAATGTGGTGCAAGGTAAAATCGCAGAAGAACAGCAGCAGGATGCATTCTTATGTGTAGTAGATGCCACTAACCTGAAACTGCATCTGGGTCTGGTCCTAGAAATGATTGCTTTGGGTCGTCCGATTCTGGTTGTACTCAACATGATGGATGAAGCACGCCGTCGTGGGATGCAAATCAATACCCAGAAGCTGTCTGAACGTCTCGGCGTGCCCGTGGTGGAAACTGTAGCGGTACGCAGTTCAGGGATTGAAAACCTGAAGAATGCCCTGGATCAGGGAAAATTCTCGGTACCGCAGACTGAACTGAGTGGCTTAAAGGGTGACCCGCATCAGCAGGTAGAAGTCATTCTGAACGACGTGGTCAATTTCGTCGATCAGGAAGACAAACGTACTGATTTTCTCGACAGGATTTTTTTACATCCGGTACTGGGTCTACTCAGCCTGGCTGTAATGATGTTCGTGATTTTCCAAGCGGTATTTGCCTGGGCTGCGCCGTTTATGGATGGCATCGAAACCTTCTTTGGTTGGCTCGGTGAATTCCTCGGTGAATATATTGCTCATCCTTTACTGAATAGTCTGGTGGTGGACGGGATTATTGCTGGTGCCGGCGGGGTGGTGGTATTCCTGCCACAGATTCTGATTCTGTTCTTCTTTATTCTAGTCTTGGAAGAATCAGGTTATTTACCACGAGCAGCCTTCTTGCTCGATAAGCTGATGTTTAAAGCGGGCCTGTCAGGCCGTGCCTTTATTCCGTTATTGTCCAGCTTTGCCTGTGCCATTCCGGGCATCATGGCATCGCGTACCATCAGTGATCCGCGAGATCGTTTAACCACGATTTTTGTGGCACCGCTGATGACCTGTTCAGCACGTTTGCCGGTATATGCCTTGCTGATTGCAGCTTTCATTCCACAGCAAACTGTCTGGGGTTTTATGAACCTGCAAGGTCTGGTGTTATTTGGCCTGTATATGGCGGGTATTGTCAGTGCTCTGGCGGTGTCTTTTGTACTGAAATTTTTCCATAAAGATAAATCCCAGCACATGCTGTTGATGGAGCTGCCAAGCTACCGTTTCCCGGATCTGAAAAACGTCTGGATCGGCTTGCTGGATCGCGGCAAAATCTTCTTGAAGCGGGTCGGCGGTATCATCTTTGCCTTATCGATTGTACTCTGGTTCCTGTGTACCTTCCCGCAACCCCCAGAAGGTGCGACTTTGCCGGCGATTGATTATTCACTGGCAGGTATGCTCGGTCATCTGATGCAGCCAATCTTTGCACCGCTCGGTTTTAACTGGCAGATCTGTATTGCCTTGATTCCAGCCATGGCAGCACGTGAAGTGGTGGTTGCTGCATTGGGCACTGTCTATGCACTGTCTGCCGTAGATGACGATGCAATGTCCGAAGGTCTCTCTTCACTCATCAGTAGTGGTGGTGATCTGGGCTGGTCAGTGGCGACAGGTCTGTCTTTACTGGTGTGGTTTATTTATGCACCGCATTGTCTGGCAACTTTGGCGACAGTCAAACGTGAAACTGGTTCCTGGAAAACGGTCAGTATCATGACGGTTTACCTGTTTGGCTTGGCATATTTCATGTCATTCCTGACTTATCAAATTGCTTCATATTATTTGGGCTAATCTCAGGTTGGCCTCGGCCCGTTGAGCTTGCCTGAGTATATGCATGGGAGATTGAGATGATTGAAATTCTGATTGTGGCGGCACTGGTGCTGTGGAGTGCGCTGGTGGTATTTAAAAAGGTGTTTCCGAACACCTCTCACTCAGTCTTCCAGAAGCTGTCTGATGCCTGCGCAGCAAAAGGCTGGACGCGTCTGGCCAAATGGCTGCAACCGGGTATGGCTGCAGGCTGTGGTGGCAACTGTGCCTGTCCGGTGTCGGAGCAAAGTGCACAGGAAAAGCCGGCCCAGCAAGCGGTCAAATGGAAATAAGTTCCTTTTTGGCTGTAATTTTAAAAACCGTCATGAGCATGACGGTTTTTTTACGCATGGACACAAAAAAATATGCAGAAAGCTCAATCAGAAAAGGCATTCAAAACAGCAAAGTGCTACCATTTCGTCAGTTTCAAAATAGACCAAAATATGGGGCGAAAATGTTAATACAACGTGGTGGGTTAAAAGTCGTTGCAGGACTCGGAATATCAGGTGTTGCAGCAGTCAATTTCTTACATGACCAGGGCTACCGCGTTGCAGTAACGGATTCTAGAGCCATCCCTCCGGGACATGACCAGATTCCGGCCGAAGTCCAGACCAGTTTCGGCCAGTTTGATGCCGAGCTGTTGCTGTCTGCAGAAGAAATCGTGATCAGTCCGGGACTGGATCCAAAATTGCCAGAAATTCAGGCGGCGATGGCGCAGGGTATTCCTGTGGTGAGTGAAATCCAGATTTTACGCCGTGCTACGGATAAGCCCATTGTCGCGATTACCGGTTCCAATGCCAAAAGTACAGTGACCACTTTGATTGGCTTAATGGCAGCCGATGCTGGCAAAAAAGTCGCGGTCGGTGGCAATCTGGGACGTCCTGCACTGGATTTAACCAAAGATGATCCTGAGTTATATATCTTAGAATTATCCAGTTTTCAGCTGGAAACTACTTCAAATCTGGCGGCTGAAGTGGCGGTGGTACTGAACATGAGTGAAGATCATCTGGATCGGCATGGCGATATGATGGGCTATCACACCGCCAAGCACCGGATTTTTCAGGGTGTGAAAAAAGTGGTGTATAACCGGGATGATTCTTTGACCCGTCCTTTGGTGCCAGATGTGACGCCGATGCAAAGTTTTGGCCTGAATGCACCCGATATGAACCAGTACGGGATTCTTAAAGATACCGATGGTGGCATCTGGTTGGCGCGTGGTCGTGAACGTCTGTTAAAAAGTACCGAGATGTATATGCAGGGCACGCATAATGTTGCCAATGCCCTGGCTTGTCTGGCACTCGGTGAAGCGATTGGTTTGCCATTGGACAGCATGCTAAACACTTTAAAAACCTTCAAAGGTCTGGAACATCGCTGCGAATTTGTCAAAGCAGTGCAGGGCGTACGTTATTATAACGACTCCAAAGGCACCAACATCGGTGCAACCTTGGCGGCTCTCGATGGTCTCGGTATGGCGATTGAAGCCCAAGGTGGCAAAGTTGCGATTATTCTCGGTGGACAGTGCAAAGGACAGGACTTTAAGGCTTTGCGTGAATCATTGAGTAAATATGCCAAGATTGCAGTGCTGATTGGTGAAGACCGTCCGATCATCGAAGCAGCGATTAGGGGCACGACTGAGCTGGTTCATGCAGAGAGTTTGCAGCAGGCCGTAGAAACCTGCCAAAAGCACACCCAGGCAGATGATGTCGTGCTATTGTCTCCTGCATGCGCAAGTTTTGATATGTTCTCGGGTTATCCTGAGCGTGGTCGCAAGTTTGTTGCGTATGTGAATGAACTCAATTAAGAATAACAAGGATTCGTGATATGGCTGGGTTTGCTCAGACTACGATCAATAAACTAAACCAATTTTATAGCCAGTGGGTACCCAAGCTCCCCGCTGAGCTAAATCCACGGAATGTACTAATTTTCTGTGTATTGGCTTTACTGTGTATTGGTTCGATCATGGTGGCATCGGCCTCGATGCCTTATGCTGAACGTATGCATGAAAATGCCTTTCATTATATTAGCCGCCATGGCATTTCGATTTTTGTGGCAGCAGTAGCCGCCTATCTAACCTATAAAATTCCCTTAAAGGTCTGGTTTAATAACACCTTCTTTTTGTGGATTATTACCATTGTACTGTTGGTGGCCGTGCTGGTGGTCGGGACTGAGGTCAATGGTTCCAAGCGCTGGATTCGGGTGGCCGGATTTACCTTGCAGGCCTCGGAAGTGGCGAAAGTGATGATGGCGATTTTTACCGCGGACTATGTGGTACGCCGTGCGGAAGAAGTCCGGAACAATATTAAAGGTTTGGTTCGTTTAAGTGCGATTATGGGTGTGACCGTCGGTTTGATTATTCTTGAGCCGGACTTGGGGGCAACCGTAGTAATTACCTTGACCATGCTTGGCGTGTTTTTCCTCGCGGGTGCGCCGTGGATTCAGTTTGGTGTGGCCTTTATGACCTTGGTCGGTGCATTTGCCGCAGCGATTTTATTAGAGCCTTATCGCTTGCAGCGTTTGATGTCTTTTTCAAATCCATGGGAAGATCCACTGGGTAGCGGTTATCAGCTCTCGAATGCACTAATGGCCTTCGGCCGTGGTGAGTGGGCCGGGGTTGGATTGGGGCACAGCATTCAGAAAATGTCTTATCTGCCTGAAGCGCATACTGATTTTATGCTGGCGATTTTAGGTGAGGAATTTGGCTTTTTAGGTATTGCGACCATCCTGATCCTGTCTTTTACCATGCTGGTCTGCTGTATCCGGATCGGACATCGTGCCTTGCAACATCAATATCTACGCGCCGGCTATCTGGCCTATGGGATCTGTATCATTTTCCTGTTACAGATTCTGGTGAATGCCGGTATGAATATGGGCGTGTTACCGACCAAAGGTTTGACCCTGCCATTTATTAGTTATGGGGGGTCATCATTGATTATCTGTGCGGTGATGATCAGTTTAGTGCTGAAAATTGATTCGACCACTCGGCAGGTCAATCCAAGCCGGGAAGAATCAAGCTTCTAGATTGGAGTTGGACCCGGGCTCCGGCTGAGCATGGTCAAGCACTGTGCTCGGCATTGCAGTTCCGCAATTGGAACAGGTCACAAAAGCAGTTTTAGGCTTGGAAAGTGGAATCAATGGAATAAAAAACAAAGAAAAATAATGACGTTGCTGTTTCAGCTCATAGCCTGTACGGGTTCGGCAGACTGGACACAGGAACTGGCTCTTTTCAATAGTTTTGGTTTTAGGGCCGAATCCAAAAATAAAAAACATCTGCTTTTCCTCTCTGATTTTAATTCTAGAATTCTAGCTTAAGCCAAAACAGGTTTTTATTGATAACAACCTTGTAGCGCTGTTGTATGTGGAATCCGTTCAATGTTCCATTGCGCAACCGCCTGTTGCAGCATGCGTTGTGGCGTATCCAGATCAACTTCAGCCTGATGCAAAGCATTAAGTGCCTGTTTTAAGAGTTGTGGGGCCTGACTTAAATCCAGTGCTTGGGCCAGATTCTGTTTTGAGAGTTTTTGTCCCTGATCATTCATCGCCAGGGGTAGATGCATATAATTCAGACGCGGATAACCGAGCAACTGCCCCAGATAGATTTGCCGTTCGGTATTGTCCAGCAGGTCAGCACCACGTACCACATGGGTCATGCCTTGCAGATAGTCATCGACCACTACCGCCAGCTGATAATTAATAATCCCGTCACGACGTTTTAAGACAAAGTCTCCCAGATCTTTCTTCAGCTTTGAGCAGTGTCGACCTTGTAATTGATCTTCAAAACAGATTTCGATATCTTCGACTTTTAAACGGATCGCTTGATTGTCGAATGCCAGAGCTAGGTCACGGCAGGTATCCTGATAGATATGATTGGAACCGAGCATTTTACGGGTACATTGACAGGCATAAACCAGACCCTGCTGACGTAATTGTTCGATCACATCTGCATAAATATCTAAACGGTCTTTCTGGAAAATGATTTCGCCGTCTGGCTCAAGCTGAAAGGCGTCCATGGCACGCAAAATATGCTCTTCACTGCCCGGATAAATACGCGGAATATCGGTATCTTCCACCCGAACCAGCCATGTGCCGTGGTTGGCTTTGGCATCGCAATAACTGGCAACTGCGGTAATGAGGGAGCCAAAATGCAAAGGGCCGGTTGGCGATGGCGCGAACCGACCCACATAAGCCATCCTATTGTCCCCCTCCTTTTTTAAAGGAGGGGTTAGGGGAGGATTATTCAACAGCATCATTAACCGTTATTTTGCTTCTCTTTGATTTCCGCCAGGGTTTTGCAGTCAATACATAAAGTAGCCGTTGGACGGGCTTCTAAACGACGCAAACCAATTTCGATGCCACAAGTTTCACAGAAACCATAGTCATCATTCTGGATCGCTTCGATTGACTGTTCGATTTTACGGATCAGTTTACGTTCACGGTCACGGGTACGCAGCTCAATTGCAAATTCTTCTTCCTGAGTGGCACGATCGTTGACATCAGGCAGGGCAGTATTCTCATCTTGCATCGTATTCAGCGTACGATCCACTTCTGACATCAACTCGGCTTTCCAGGCCAGCAAAATTTGGCGGAAATGCTGAAGCTGACCTTCAGACATGTATTCTTCATTTTTTTTAGGTTGATAAGGTTCAATACCAAATAAGCTAGCAGTAGAACCACCGTCAGTCGTTTTAGGCTTAGATTTGCGTACGCGCTTTGCAGCTTTCTCTTCTACAACTTCAATTTGATTGTCTAAGACTTGATTTTGGTTGTCATTCGCCATTTAGGGCATTCCTCATCATATGCGTATGATTGCTACGCAAAAAATATGGTGATATGCAATTTTTATCCACCCTGTAGAAGGATTATCCTCCTGTGGGGGCCGTCATCATATAGACTTTTTATGCTTATTGATAGTCTTTGATGTCTGGACTATGCATATCACATTTCCTTTGGTTGCAATAAAGTAATGCAAAAAAAACAAATTGAAAAGTTAATAACCTGAAATTTCAGTATTAATATTTTGCTGACTCAATGCCACCCGTTCAATATAGGTATCAAACTCACCATTTTGTTGCAAATGTAATACACGATAACCGGGCGCCGCCTGATCTAGCGCGAAATCCTGGCTTTTAGGTTTGAACTGCACACTGGTCGATGGCGTGGATAAAAAATAGATACCATGCCATTCATTACAGGAATCCTGATGCACATGACCAAACAAGACCAACTTTATATTCTGGTGCCGTGCCAGGACATCTTTCAGATCTTCGGCATTTTTAAGCCGGTGCTGGTCAATCCAGTGCGATTTCATCGCAAAAGGGTGATGATGACAAGCGATGATGACATGCTGATGCTTAAACTCAAGCAATAATTGGTTCAATTGATCAAGCTGAGCTTGTTCCACCCAGCCATCAACCTTGCCTTGAACCGCACTATTCAACAAAATCATGGTCCAGCTACCAAAATGAATCGCATGTACCTGATTGGCATTCTGATGAAACGGAAAGATCCGGGTGTCATCATGATTACCCGGAATCTGATAATGCGGCACGTTTAAGGACTGGATAAAGTCTAAATAACGCTGATAAGTTCGTTCCACCGGCACCTGGGCCAGATCACCGGTATGAATCAGCGCATCCATTTTGCGAAAGCGCTGCTGAATCTGCTGCATCACTTCATGAAAACTCTGCTCTGGATTCATCCGGGCAAATTCCAGCTCTTCCCGATCCATCAAATGGGTATCAGAAATCTGGATAATGGTCCAGTCTGGCTGTTCGGTTGTATTTGACTGCGAAAAACTCATGTCTTTCCCCTTAGACATATCCCTGCAGTATGAATATGTTGTTGCAACCATTGCAAGGCCATAATGACCGGTGCATTCCTTAAGCGCCCATTGCTGAGTAGTGCGGAAATATCTGCATAATCCAGAATATGCAGCTGGATATTTTCACCTTCATCCGGCATGCCAAAAATCCCGCCATGTTCAGGCAGTTCAGTTTCGGCGACATATAGATGAAACAACTCGGAACAAGCGCCCGCTGAAGGATAGAAGCTGAAAATATGCTGTAACTGATTCAAGCTACAGCCTGATTCCTCGAGTGCTTCCCGGCGGATACACTGTTCAGGCGCTTCATCGCCATCCAGAACGCCAGCAATCACTTCGAGTTGCCACGGTGAATCGACATCGTCCAGTCCGCCAATCCGGAACTGTTCAATCAGGCCGAATTTCTTCTGTTGATGGTTATAGAGCAGCACACCCGCTGCTTCTGGCCGGTGAATCAGCTCACGTTGCAAAATAGGCGTCGAGCTGTCCTGCTGGAATAAACGGTGTCGCAGGCTGACTTTTTCCACCTGAATAAATCCCCGGTACAAAAACTCACGTGCCTCTATGCGAAAGTCTTTTTTATTATAAGAGGCCTGTTTAATAATATTCATATGCTCAGATAGAATGAATTGATTTATTTTCATCCTATCTGAGTTTTTTTTGAAGACAACTGTTTTTTTTAAAGTTTTATAGTTTGTGGTACAGATTTTGGCCAGACTTATGGAAGCTGGCTTTCATCTGATCCATACCTGCTTCAATTTCGGCCTGAGAGCTTGCCGGCTGATCAGGCTTGGCCTGCTGATTGGCATAGTCTCGAACATTCTGGCTAATCTTCATTGAACAGAACTTCGGTCCACACATGGAACAGAAATGTGCAGATTTATGTGCTGCTTTGGGCATGGTTTCATCATGCATGCTACGGGCTGTATCCGGATCCAGACTCAAATTAAACTGGTCTTCCCAGCGGAATTCAAAACGTGCCTTGGACAGCGCATTGTCCCGGGCCTGTGCCCCCGGATGCCCTTTGGCCAGATCGGCTGCATGTGCTGCAATCTTGTAGGTAATAATGCCGTCTTTGACATCTTTCTTATTTGGCAAACCCAGATGCTCTTTCGGGGTGACATAGCACAGCATGGCAGTGCCATACCAGCCAATCATTGCGGCACCAATCGCTGAAGTAATATGGTCATAACCCGGGGCAATATCCGTAGTTAAAGGGCCAAGGGTATAGAAGGGCGCTTCTTTACAGACTTCCAGTTGCAGGTCCATATTTTCCTTGATCATGTGCATCGGCACATGCCCCGGACCTTCAATCATCACCTGTACATCATGTTCCCAGGCACGATGGGTCAGTTCACCCAAGGTTCTCAGTTCAGCAAATTGCGCTTCGTCATTGGCATCTTGCACACAGCCCGGACGCAGGCCATCGCCAAGGCTGAAAGACACATCGTAGGTTTTCATAATGTCGCAGATGTCATCGAAATGGGTGTAAAGGAAGTTTTCCTGATGATGCGCCAGACACCACTGTGCCATGATCGAACCGCCACGCGAAACAATCCCGGTCAGACGGTTGGCTGTGAGCGGTACATATCTTAAAAGCACGCCGGCATGAATGGTGAAATAATCCACGCCCTGTTCCGCCTGTTCAATCAGGGTATCTTTAAAGATTTCCCAAGTCAGGTCTTCGGCTACGCCGTTGACTTTTTCCAAGGCCTGATAGATCGGTACGGTGCCAATTGGCACGGGAGAATTGCGGATAATCCATTCCCGGGTTTCATGGATGTTCTGCCCGGTTGAGAGATCCATAATCGTATCTGCGCCCCAACGTGTGGCCCAGGTCATTTTCGAGACTTCTTCTTCAATCGAAGAACCCAAAGCCGAGTTGCCAATATTGGCATTGATTTTTACCAGAAAATTGCGTCCGATGATCATCGGTTCCAGTTCCGGATGATTGATATTGGCTGGAATAATCGCGCGGCCGGCAGCGACTTCCTGCCGTACAAACTCCGGGGTGATTTCAGTCAGGTTTTTAGCGCCGAAATTTTGTCCCGGATGCTGGCGCATATCGACACCCTCCAGTTGACGCAGGTTTTCACGAATGGCGATATATTCCATTTCTGGCGTAATCATGCCTTTTTTGGCATAGTGCATCTGGGTGATGTTCTGGCCACGTTTGGCTTTGCGCGGTTTTTGAATATGCGCGAAACGGATGGCCGCAGTACGGATATCACGTAAACGTTGTCGGCCAAATTCAGAGCTTAAATCGTCCAGCATTTCCGTATCGTTACGCTGTTCAATCCAGCTGTCACGGATATTGGGCAGGCCTTTATTCAGGTCAATCGTCACATTGGGGTCGGTATAGACACCAGACGTGTCATAAACCATCAAGGGCGGATTATATTCACCGCCCAAGCCGGTCGGGGTTTCACTGAGGGAAATTTCCCGCATCGGTACCTGAATATCAGGACGCGAGCCTGGCAGATAGACTTTACGTGAAGCGGGTAGAATGCGCGTTAAATCACGTGCTTCCTGTTCATGAGCGGAGAGAGAAGTTTCAGAAGAAAGATTCGTTAACTGGTTCATGGCTATGATCCTTATGAATGACATCAACGAATCAAGCACGACCAAAAACGCGGGCAGATTTATCCTGAGCAGATAAAGCAGGGGCTGGGTTTTTAGCTGGCTTGATTCCTACGCAGGTATTAACCTGATCAGGTTCAACGGTACCCATGCTCAATTCCTGATAAAGATAAAAGGAATCACATGATCTCAGCGAGGGATTACTCGCGCTCCGTCAAGCGAGGCTAAAGCTTAGCTCAGTTTATGCCGAATAAACAGGTCTAAATCTCTCAACTTGAGCGATGGTCTCTTCAGGCAGGGGAAGCTGGACTCTGGTCTAAATCGTTCCAGCTAGATACAGAATGCATCCATAAAACAGTCTTTATCATATTTTTGTGAGGGTGGACTGATCTTGGCATAATACAGAATCTGTTCAGCATCCGAACGGTTTCGATAGTCGGCAGGCAAGGCTTGCTGGCGCTGTTGCGGATTCATATCCAGAAACTCCAGAAATTGGCGAGCCTGGGTCGAAAGCGTTGATTTCTGACCGCTGGATAGACCAATAATGGTTTCCAGATGACTGGTATCGACTGCATAACGGTCACGATAATCCTCAGAAATGGGAGATGCTTCGGTGCCTCTAAACAAAAAATAGGTATATTGTTTCAGCAGGTATTCGGCATCCCGCTTATAGCTGCTCTCAGGATAGGTCTTGAGATAATCTTCCCAAAGCAGACTGCGGGCTGCAATGTCAGCTGCTTCAATTTGCAGGCGTTTTTCCACCAGTACCGGCTGCATATTCTGTTCAGCCAGATGTTCAATAAAGGCTTTTTCAGCGTCGGGTAAATAAGGCGCAAAAATGCGGGCCAGATATTCCGGACTACGACGATAATGTAAGTTGCCATCGCCAAGATCCAGCAGTTCGACATAAGCCTGACCTTTGTGTTTTAACAGGTACTGGTCACGTGAGGTGAGCTGCTGAAAATGGGCTTGCTGAATGGTCGGATGCTGGGCCATTTCCAGCGCATACTGTTCAAAGGCGCGTTGCTGGAATTCGGTACGGTCGACGGCTAAAAAGCGCTGATACATTTCAGTAGAACGCAGCATCAGATGCTTCTGCTCCGCCAATTCCATCAGGGGCAGACACACTTTAAGATCCTGATTAACCTGTTCCAGCGCAAAAGTGGTGCGCTGGTCATTAATCTGGGACATATTTTTTTCAATATTCTTGCACATCAGGCTAAAGTCATTGACTGGACTTTGCTTCTGATTGGTCTCAGTCTGTTCAACCTGGATCTGTGGTTCTGACGGCTGCTGACAGCCTGCCAGAAACAGCAGACTGCCGGAAATTAGACAGGCTTTGAATATCGACGGGAATGGCATTAACACTATGTTTCAGGACTCTGTATAGGTGAATTCAGAAAATAACGGCCTTGCTGGGAGATATATTGTATAGATCAAATAAAAATACTATGTTTAGTATTGTGAATTGCTTTGTTACATTGCGGGTATAGATCTTGAAAATTGAATTAATCGTGGATAAAACCCGAGAGTTATATTAAAAAGTTAATAAAAATCATACGCAAAAATGCAAAAAATCTCTTTAGTATGGCTTAGCTTAAAGCGCCAGAATTTTTGATCTGAATGGCTGTTAGGGGTTAACACTATAAAATGAAACTAAAACTCAGTGTCATGGCCGGTTTATTGTGCAGTAGTCCGGCGATTTTTGCCCTGGATTTGCAACAAGCCTATGCGCGCGCCCAGCAAAACGATCCGAACTGGCAAGCGAATCTGTTGCAATATCAGGCCGATCAGCTCAATCTGGGGATTGCTAGCGGAAATTTACTGCCGACCGTGAGCCTTTCAGGAAATATCACCCGTAAAAACCAGTCTGTTGATGCACCTGCCGATCCACAGTTTTCTAATTTCATTACTTCCAGTAATACCACCCGCCAGCTGGCTTTAACTGCACGCCAGCCTTTATTCCGCTGGGATGCCTGGCAAGGCTATAAACAGGTCAAAACTTCGGTCGAACTCAGCGAAGTCAACTTACGTCTGCAAAAACAGCAGCATATTTTACAGGTGGCAGAAGCCTATTTTAATGTCTTGCGTCAGCAGTCTTTGACCACGGCATATTTGCAGGAAGAACAGGCTCTATCTGAGCAGCTGCGCATGATGAATGCCAAACTAAAAGAAGGTCTGGTGGCACGTAGTGAGGTCAGTGAAGCCAATGCCCAGTATCAAAGTGCCCAAGCCAACCGGATTTCGACCCAAGTTCAGCTGGTTCTCGCTCAGGAGCAACTGGCTCAGCTGATCGGGCCTTACCGAGAAAATCTGGCGGTATTACGCAATGACTTCCAGTTTCAGAAACCGATTCCAAGTGACATGCAGTCCTGGACAGATTTGGCACAAAGCCAGAATCTGAACATTCTGCAAGCCCGTCTGCAAAAACGCTATTCTGAAGATGCCAAGCGGGTTGAGCAGGCCGCCCTCTATCCGCAGGTTGAAGCGGTCGGCACCTATGGCTATCTGAAACAGACACCAGAAACGATTATGTCCAGTAATGGTGATTTCGACCAGATTGGGGTGGAAGTCAACTGGAACCTATTTAGTGGTGGCCGTACCCAGAAAAGTATTCGTCAGGCTGGGGTCAATGTACAAAAAAGTGCAGCCCAATTAGACGCTGCGATCCGCAAAGCCAATACCGATGTAAAGCAGTCCTTCATGCAGGTAGAAACCGATCAGGCCAAACTGAATGCGCGTAAAGCAGCGATGGAATCTTCGGAAATAGTTTCACAAGCCTCTAGAGCCCAATATCAGGAGGGCTTAAAGACCATGGTCGATGTGTTGCTGGCCCAGCGCAATGCTTTTTCTGCCAAAACGGATTATCTGAATGCCAAATATGATTATCTGCTGCATGTACTACAGTTACAGGCTTCAGTCGGGCAGCTGACCGAAAAGGAGCTGGCAGAGCTGAATGCCTGGCTGATCGAATATGATTCACCTCAGCCCAGATGACGCTACGATTGTCATCAAACTTTCATCATAAATATGCTTTAATGTGCTTTATTATTGATCATCGCTATATGCCGTTTCAGGAGTAGACTTCCTTGTGTCCAAATAATCCTGTGTTAAGTCATCACATTTCTTCGCAATTTAATGAAGAGTTGCAGGACGTCAATACCAAATTCATGACTATGGGCGGACTGGTGGAACAGCAGGTGGCCAACGCCATTCATGCCTTACTGGATACCGATGTCGCCATGGCGATTGATGTGCAGTTTCAGGACAATGTTGTCAATCAGATGGAAAGAGACATTGATGAAGCACTGACCCTGATTCTGGCACGCCGGCATCCTGCTGCGATTGATTTACGGATGGTGCTTGCCATGTCCAAGGCCAATACCGATCTTGAGCGTATTGGTGATGAAGCGTCTAAAATAGGCCGGATTGCACAAAGCCTGAGCGAAGAGGGTAGCTCGCCGCGCGGTTATATGGAAACCCGGCATATTGGCAACCAGGTTCGGGTGATGATTCATGATGCACTGGATGCTTTTGCACGTCTGGATGTAGATCAGGCCTTGAAAGTGATGTTGGCAGATGCGGATATCGACCGTGAATACCAGTCAGCAACGCGTACTCTCATGACCTATATGATTGAAGATCCGCGACATATTAGTCGTGTTATCAATGTGCTATGGGTGCTTCGTTCACTCGAAAGAATTGGCGACCATGCCCGGAATATTTCTGAACAGGTGATCTATATGGTCAAAGGTTTTGACGTACGTCATACCAGCGTCGAAGAAATTGAGCAAAAAGTTCAGCGTTAAAAACAATTATCTCTCAATAAAAGACCTCCTGCTCGGAGGTTTTTTTATTGGCTTGGAAGAAGCCCTAACCATGGGTTTCTTCCTCGGCATCATCCTCAAAAGTCTTGGCGATTTTTTCAATATTCAGGCTCTTGGCCATGGCATCAAAAATTTCCTTATACACGCCTTGCTGATGATAAAGCTGAGCGTGCTCACCATGTTCGGCAATCCTTCCCTCTTTCATCACATAGGTATAATCCGCGTCAATAATTTGCGACAGGCTATGTGAAATGATGATCACGGTACGGCCTTGCTTGATTTGATCCAGACTTTGCTTGATCTGTTCGGTGGCGATGGCATCCAGGCTCGCCGTCGGTTCATCCAGAAAAATAATCGGTGGGTTTTTCAGGAACATCCGCGCCAAGGCAATGCGTTGCTGCTGTCCGCCAGACAGCATGAGGGCATCACTATCATAGCCATCCGGTAACTGTAAAATCTGCGCATGAATCGAGGCTTTTTCTGCCGCCTCAATGATATCGTCCATCGAAGCTGTAGTTTTGCCATAACGGATATTCTCAAAAATGGTGCCTTGGAAAATATGATTTTTCTGCAACACCAGACCAATATGATCGCGTAGATATTGGGTGTCATAGTCTTTCAGGTCAATGCCATCCAGTTTAATCTGGCCTTGTTGCGGCTCATAAAATTTATCCAGCAAGCTGATCAGGGTGGATTTTCCCGCACCGGATAAGCCGACCAAAGCCGTGATCTTATTCGGACGAATTTCCATCTCAATATCTTTCAGGGCATGATGGCCATTCGGATAATAAAAATTCACCCCAGTCAGTTCAAATTTACCAGTCACTTGCGGTTTTTGTTGACCACTTTGTTCAATTTCCTGATCCGCTTCCAGAATCTTAAAGAAGCTTTCTGAATAGATCATGGCATCATTCACTTCATCATAAATCCGGTGCAGTGAGCGAATCGGGGCGGAGACATTATTAAACAGCAGCACATGAAACATGATCATGCCGATACTCATCTGGCCATCCAGCACAAAATAAGAGGTCAGAATAATAATCAGCACAATGCCGATCTGTTCAAGGAACGTTTTCATACCATCAAACAGGAAACTGGTCTGACGGGTTTTCATCTGGTTGTCGGTCAGTTCGCGTTGCAATCCTAGCTGCTTTTCCGATTCAATCACTTCCCGGTTAAAGGATTTGATCACGGTAATTGAATTAATAATACTGAGAATACCTTGACTCTTTTTCTCGCGGCCATCTCTTAAACTGCGGCGCCAACCACCGAGCTTTTGTGCCTGTTTATAGGTCAGCCAGAAATAGATTGGGACAATGGCGGTGGCCACCAGACCGACATACATATTGGCATAGTACATCAGGCCCAAAGCCACAATCGCACTGGTAAATAACGGTAAAATATCAATAAAAAAGATCTGTACCAGACGGGTCAGTGAGCCGATACCACGATCAATACGGGTCTGTAATTTTCCGGCCTGATTATTTTCCTGATTAAAAAATTCCAGACGATATTTTAAGAATTTTTCAATAATTCCTTGGGCCAGATCCTGAGAAACAAAAATCCGTAGCTTTTCTCCATAAAACTTCTGGCCGAACTGGACAAAGGCATTGATAATCTCTTTGCCGAGCAAGATCGCTGAAATCGTAATCAGAATATGCCAGCCTTGCTCCAGTCCCTGACCTTGTTCCAGCAGCGCATTGATACTATCGACTGCATATTGCAGGGTCAGTGCGTTGACCTGTGCGGTAAAGGAACCGATCAGGGTCAAAATCAGCGTGGCAATGACCAGTACCCGATAGGGCTGAACAAAAGGACGAAGTTTCTGAAACAGCTGCCATAAGTTCATAAAGGATTATTTTTATTGTGAAAGTTAAATTCAGTTTAGGCAGGAACAGGACAAGTCACAAGAGCAAATCTTGTAGTCATTTGTGAAATACGATTGTACTTTTTCAAAGTCAATGTCAGTATTTTCAGTAAGATACTCGGTCTAATTGAGATGACTTTAGATTTATTTGCGCTCCAACCTGAAACGAATATCTTACCCTTTGATGGGGTGGTGGAGGACTATGGTCTGATTCTGGATCAGGCACAAAGCCAGCAGTATTTGCAGTATTTTCTGAGCCAGTTGGCCTGGCAACATGATGAAGTACGGTTGTTCGGCAAGCACTATGTCACAGCACGCAAGGTGGTCTGGTATGGCGATGCGCACTATCAATATCGCTATTCGGGGACGCTCAAGCAAGCTCAGTTGTGGACCCCGGGATTATTGCGTTTAAAGCAGCATATTGAACAGCTGGTGGGTCATCCCTTTAATTCCTGTCTGGCCAATTTATATGAAGATGGTTCACAAGGCTTGGGCTGGCATAGCGATGATGAGCCTGCCTTATATACAGGAAGTTCTCGGGAAAATGTCATTGCTTCTCTGAGTCTGGGCGCGATCCGTAAAATGAGTTTTAAACATAAAACTCACGGGGATAAAGTCGAGTTACTGTTACACAGTGGCCAACTGATTGTAATGCGCGGCCAGACCCAGCAGTACTGGAAACACAGCATTGGTAAAAGTAGCAAAGTTTTGACACCCAGAATTAATCTGACCTTTCGTTATTTTTATCCTTAAATCATGTTTTTAGGCATAAAAAAGCATCCCAAAGGATGCTGATTTTAAAATTTCATCAGCAGTTTAAGGGGTGATTCCGGCAGGATGGCGATACCAACTTTCAATCAATAAGGCTGCGGCGATACTATCAGCAGAAAGTTTCTTGCCGCGACCTTGCGCCTGATAATGATCCAGCTCATCGCGTGCTTCACGGGTGGTCAGACGCTCATCCACCATCAAGGTTGCAATATTGGTCTGGTGCCGTAAACGGCGCGCAAATTTACGTGCCCGTGTCGAAAGCTCCGATTCACTATCATCCATATTCAGTGGCAAACCGACCAGAAATAGATTCGGTTGATGGCTTTTTACTATTTTGAGCAGTTCATCCCAGTTCGGAATACCATCTTTCATGGGAAATAAAGGTAGGGGACTGGCACTTGCAATCAGGGATTGTCCAACAGACATTCCCATTTTTTGTGTACCAAAATCAAACGCCATAATGGTTTGTGGCGTGTTTACATCAGGCATGTCCAATCTCGGAAGACAACCAGTTGCGGTCGACGCCCATCTTTTTATAGGCAGCATCCCAACGGTCGTTATAAGGTAAGTTAAAAATCAGATCCATATCAGAATCACAAATCAGCCAGTCACCACGGGCAATTTCCTGTTCTAGCTGGTGTTTGCCCCAACTGGCATAGCCGAGTGCGATCTGATAGCGACCCACACCTTCATTATGCGCAATTGCATCCAGAATATCTTTGGAGGTGGTGATACAGACATTTTCGCCCACTGCAATAGAGGAATGCCAGGTCGGCTGACCGGTATGCAGCACAAAGCCGGCCTCAGGGCGTAAAGGGCCACCTTGCAAGACTTCATGCGGATTGACATTGTCTGCTTCAATATCAAGATCATTCAGCAATTCTTTAATTTGAATACCGGCAGGGCGATTGATGATGATGCCTTGTGCACCATCTTCATCATGGCGAGCCAGATAGATCACCGTCTGGGCAAAAAAATCATCATCCGCATGTGGCGGCGCAATCAGACAACGATGTGTCAGAAACTGTTTGGTCACCTGAGCAGTTCTCCTTAAAATCAATTTCTTCGCAAAGAAATCGTATGATCCTAACCGCTACGTTACTCGAGCTTTATGGATTTACCAACTTTTATTTGTCTGGATTGTGATATTTAAACCTGCTGAAATTTCAACTGACGTAACTGACGGGCATGTTGTAAAGTCGTTTCACTGATTTCAACACCACCGGTCATGCGCGCGAGTTCATCAATACGTGCATCTTCTTGCAAACTCAGAATGGTGCTGCTGGCCGGGTCGGTTTGCTGCTTTTTCACGAGTAAATGCTGATCGGATTGTGCGGCCACTTGTGCCTGATGGGTAATACACAGAATCTGCACATGTTGGGCCAAACCTGCCAATAAACGCCCGACAATCTCTGCTGTACCGCCACTGATCCCGACATCAATTTCGTCAAAGACCAGTACTTCGGCTTCGGTTTTTTCTGCATTCATGACCTGCATCACCAGTGCAATACGCGACAGCTCACCACCTGATGCCACGCGAGCTAAGGGTTGTGCCGGAATGCCTTTATTGGCAGTAAATAGGAGTTGAATAAAGCTGAGGCCTTCACTCGATGGCTGTTCCAAAGCTTCAAACTTAAACTCGAAATGGGCTTCTGGTAGTGCCAGTTGTTTAACCTGTTCTGTGAGCTGCTTGGCCAGAGGTGCTGCGGCTTCACGGCGAATCTGTTCCAGATGTTGGGCTTTCTCCAGAAAATCCTGATAAGAGACTGCAACCTGTTCAGCCAGTGTTTCCGGGTCTTCCAGTTGATGCAGCTGTTCTAATTCGGTTTGCCAGGTTTCATATTCTGCCTTGAGCAATTCCGGTTGAGTACGATATTTACGAGCCAGACGGTGGAAAACCTCTAAAGTTGAATTCAGTTCTTCCATGCGTTCCGGGTCAAAACTCTGACGATCCATAAACTGACGTAAATTCGCCGCAGCATCTTCAAGTTCGCTTTGTGCATTTAATAAGGAATTATAAATTCCGGAAAGCTGCTCACTACGACCGGCATGCGATTCGACCCGACGCATAATTGATGCGAGTTCCTGGGTCATGTTCTGTTCAGCCTCATCGAGTACATTCAGGCTATAGACACAATCCTGCATGATCGCTTCATGATGGGAAAGCCGGTCAAATTCCTGCTCAATCTCCTGATAATCAGTCTGAACGATGTCTTCCAGTTCTTCCAGTTGCAGCTCAAGGGTTTCGATACGCTGTTTACGGGTGGCTTGTGCATCCAGTGCTGCCTGATGCTGGCGGATATTTTTCTGCCAGGTACTGTAAGCATCCCGTACCGCTTGCGCCGGCGCATAAAAATGATAATAACGATCCAGCCAATGCTTCGGATAAGGGGGTTCGAGTAGTTGTTGCTGACTGTGCTGGCTATAGAGTTGAACCAGTAAACGTCCAATTTCTTTTAGTTCGGACAGGCTGCTCGGTCGTCCATTGATCCAGGCTTTGCTGCGACCGGTGGCAAAAATTACCCGGCGTAAATGGATTTCACCTGATTCATCATCCAGCTCATGTTCTTTTAACCACGCGGCTTCAGGACTATGTTCCTGATAGCTAAAGCTTGCAGTCACATCGGCTTTTTCGGAACCATAACGCACATAATTGGTATCGGTTCGCTCACCCAGACAGGCAGACAAGGCATCTAACAAGAGGGATTTACCTGCACCGGTTTCACCGGTTAAAACGTTAAAACCTTTATCAATATCAATAGCAAGGTGCTCAGCTAAAGCAAAATTGATTAGAGTTAAATGTGTCAGCATAAACGCATCCGGGCTGCGAAAAGTTTGAGTGAAATAGCCTGATGTTGGATTGGGGTCACAACACGGCTGTGATTATAAATCAGGATGAATCAATTTCATTCTATCTTAAATTTTAGCGATTCATATATGCTTATTTCACTGTATTTTCGAAAGAAGCTGACTCAAAAGCCGGCAAATTCACTGCTTGTTTTCATAGTTTTGACATTGTCAAAGTTTAAGCTAGAAACCAAATCTGGCGGGCTGAATATACCATCAAGCCAGTAAACAAGCGGCCAGAATACCCCTTTCGCAACAGGCATTCAGGCGAGATAGAATATTTCACCGCTGCCGACAAACTTCGATTGATTAGTTGAGAGTGCACATTTAAACTACAGCAATCAAAATATTACAAAATGCTTTATCTGGAGAAATCGCATGTCAGCTCAGTTTGATCATGTATCTGTACTTAAAAAATCAAATGTATATTTCGGCGGTTTATGTATCAGCCATATTGTTCAATTTGAAGATGGCACCAAAAAGACTTTGGGGGTCATTTTACCATCAGAAAATGCCTTAACCTTTGAAACGCATGTGCCTGAGCGCATGGAAATTGTTTCAGGTGAATGTCGTGTTCAGATCGGAGATAGCGAAGAAAGTGAGCTGTTCCGTGCAGGCCAGTCCTTCTATGTGCCGGGTAATAGCCGTTTTAAAATCGAAACCGATGATGTGCTGGACTATGTCTGCCATTTTGAAGGTTAAGTACAGCGCAAGATCAGTGCAAACCGGGCAAGAAATTTCAGTGCGAATCGGTTAAACTAATCATTCTATAGAAATCCTGTGAAGTCAGCTTTACGGGATTTTTCTTTTATATATAAATTTAATTTAGAGGTCGTTCATGGCAAAACCTGAATATTTTTATGGCGTACATTCAGTGGAGTCATTGTTAGAGCTTGAGCCTGAACGTGTCTTGACATTATTCACTCTCAAAGGACGCGATGATCAGCGTTTAAAACGTGTACTGGAACTGGCTGAACCGTTTGGCATCAGTGTGCAGCAAGCCAGCCGTGACAAACTGGAAAAATTGGCCGGTCAACCCTTTCATCAGGGTGTTGTAGCAGCCGTTCGTGCCCATCCGGTCTTGAATGAAAAAGATCTTGAGACATTATTGAGCGCAAATCCGCAAGCCTTGTTATTGGCCCTTGATCATATTACCGATCCACACAACCTCGGAGCATGTGTGCGTACCGCCGCTGCGATGGGTGTTGAGGCGGTGATTGCACCACGTGATCGTTCTGCAAGCTTGACTCCGACTGCACGTAAAGTGGCTGCCGGTGGTGCTGACAAAGTCAAATTTATTCAGGTGACTAATCTGGCGCGTACCTTGGGGCAAATCAAAGAAGACTTTAATGTGCGAGTCGTCGGTACCATGCTGGATGAAAAAGCGCTGCCGATTCAGGAGTTTGATTTCACCGGTACTGGTGTCTGTGTGGTGATGGGTGCGGAAGATACCGGTCTACGTCCAATTACACAAAGCCAATGCGATCAGACGGTGTATATCCCGATGGCGGGTAATCTGCAAAGCCTGAATGTCAGTGTTGCAACAGGTATGGCACTGTATGAAGCTTGCCGCCAGCGTAACCTGTAATTGATGATGGCATTGTCAGATCGTACACAGGGCTATGTCTTTCTACTGACGACTATGTGTATCTGGGGCGGTTTTACTTTAACCGCCCGTCTGAATGCGCTTTGGAACATCAGTGCCTGGGATATCGTGGCTCTGCGGTTTTCTCTGGCTTTTCTGATTCTGATGCCGATCTTGCTCTATCGCAAGGAGGCGGCTTTTTTACTGAAAAAAGAACCCTTTATTCTGGCCATGATTGGCGGAGTAATTTACTGTCTGTTTGCCTATAGCGCCTTTCATTATGCGCCTACCGCCCATGCCGCGATTTTCTTGAATGGCTGTATTCCGATTTGTACTGCCATCATGGCTTTTTTCCTGATGGGGCAGGCTTTTGATAAGCATACCTGGGCCAGCCTGATTATTATGATTGCGGTGCTCTGTATCATGAGTCTGTTGATGTATCAGGAAACCGGAGTGGCATTCGGGGCAGGGGATGGGCTATTTTTTATCAGTGCAATACTCTGGGCAATTTTTACCGTGTTATTGCGGAAATATCAGTTAACTGCATGGCAGGCAATGAGCGGTGTCGCGATCTGGTCAGCAGTGGTTTACGTACCTGTTTATCTGCTGTTTTTACCCAAAAATTTGAGTGTGCCAGAACCCCAGCACTTATTGTTTCAAACCATCTTTCATGGGGTTTTTGTGGTAATTATTGCCACTTTAAGCTATGTCGAAGCAATCAAGCGTCTCGGTGCATTTAAAGCCGGTAGCATTACCAATCTTGCACCATTTATTGCTGCGATTCTGGCGGTGCCTTTATTAAATGAAGCGCTGAGCCTGGCGATGATCTGTGGCTTGGTGGGGATGGCAATTGGGGCCTTACAGCCTTGGCGCTGGATTGGCCGTAAAGATAGTTTAGAAGCACAACTTGCAGCACAGAAAAAGCAGTCTTAATCGGACTGCTTTTTTTATACCTCAGGCAGCTGCCATGTTTAAATATTTTTCATGCAATGGGCGGAGATGGGCATAAAGATGATCCAGATGACCATCATTCAGCACAATATCATCAGCCATGGCCTGTTTCTGTTCACGTGACATTTGTGCGGCAATAATGTTTCGGATTTGCTCAATATTTTGACCATCACGTTGTGAGGCACGTTCAATTTGCAATTCGATTGTGGCATCAATCAGTAAGCGATGCTGAGTGAGCTCATGTTGATTGGTCTCAAACAGGAGCGGTGAAACCAGAATGGCATAGGAACTTTGCGCAGCATCTAACTGCTGAATAATCGAAGTGCGAATTGCTGGATGAGTAATATTTTCCAGGGTTTTACGTGCTTCAGGAGACTGGAAAATATATTCGCGCAAGGCACGACGATTCAGTGAACCATCTTCAAGCAGTACCCAATCCCCAAAAGCCTGCTGAATCTGGGCGAGTGCAGGCTGGCCAATCTCGACCACTTCACGCGCCACCACATCGGCATCCACAACGACAATGCCTTGTGCTTCAAACCATTGACTGGCCGCAGACTTGCCACTACCAATCCCGCCGGTTAATCCGAGTATAAATTTCACTTTATTGACCTAAATACACTTTCATAATCTGCTCGCCCCACAGAAAAGCAATCCAGCCGGCAATCGCGATATAGGGACCAAAGGCAAAAGGCTGATTTTCCTTACGGACTTTCAGCAGGATAATCCCGATAATCGCACCCACTAAAGAAGAAAGGAGCACAATTAATGGTAATAGCAAAGGCCCCATCCAGGCACCCAAGGCGGCAAGCAATTTAAAATCGCCATAGCCCATACCTTCCTTGCCAGTGACAATTTTAAAGACATAATACACCACCCACAAACACAGGAAGCCAATGATATAGCCCCAGATGGCAGAACTCGGTGAGGTATAGAGGGCATAACTATTGACGCCCAGACCCAGCGCGGCCAGGGGTAGGGTATAACGGTCCGGCAATAACTGGGTGTCAAAATCAATAAAGGTCAGTGCAATTAAGACATAAGTCAGAATCAGGCCAAATAACATCTGGACAGTCGGACCAAAAACAGCCACCACCATCAGCGCACAGGCCGCGGTCAGAAGCTCAATAAATGGATAGCGGATACTGATGGGATTTTGACAGTTGCCGCACTTGCCGCGCAAGACCAGCCAGCTGATGACGGGAATATTCTGGTACCAGCGGATTGGCTGATGACATTTGGGGCAAGTCGAATCGGGTTTGCTTAAACTTAATTTGGTCTCATCAATAATTGGCTGTTCCGGATGCAGGAACATTTGGCAATCGGTACGCCATTCCTGCTCCATCATTTTGGGAGTGCGATAAATCACCACATTTAAGAAACTACCAATGCAGAGACTAAAAAGCCCAACTGCGCTATACAGCGCTGTTGGGTTTTGAATGAAATATTGAATAAGATCTTGCATTAAACCACAGAACCCACTTGGAAGATTGGAAGGTACATGGCAATCACCAGACCACCGACAAGTACACCGAGAACAGCCATGATCAAGGGCTCCATCATGGAAGTGAGACCGTCTACGGCATTGTCGACTTCATTTTCATAATGGGTAGCAACTTTATCCGGCATGGCATCTAACGCACCGGATTCCTCACCAATGGCGACCATTTGCACGGCCATAGATGGAAACTTGTTGGTCACCCGCATGGCAAACTGTAATTGCTGACCAGTGGCAACATCTTCGCGGATTTTCATGACGGCATCTTCATACACCACGTTATTGGTTGCGCCAGCAGTGGATTCCAGTGCATCAATCAAGGGTACACCGGCTGCAAAAGTGGTGGCCAAGGTACGGCTATAACGGGCAATAATCGCTTTATACACCAGATCACCGAAAATCGGTGCTTTAAGTGCTGCTTTATCCAGAAAATCGCGGAATTTTTTATTGCGTTTTTTTGCTTCCAGAAAAGCCGTAATGATGGCCCCAATGGCAATAATGAGCAGGAACCAATATTTTTGCATCCATTCCGACATATTGACTACCATTTTGGTAAAAGCCGGTAAGTCAGCACCAAATGAAGAGAATAAATCCTGGAAAACCGGGACCACTTTTACCATTAGAATAATCGTGACAATCAGCGCGACCACGACCACCGCAGCCGGGTACTTCATGGCTTTTTTAATTTTTTGCTTGAGCAGTTCACTTTTTTCCTTGTAGATCGCAACCCGATCCAGCATGGTTTCTAGCGCACCGGATTGTTCACCCGATTCGACCAGTAAACAAAATAGTTTATCGAAGTATTGCGGGTATTTACGCAGTGCACCGGCAAAGGTATTACCACCTTCCACCTCACCTTTAATCCCCAGAACGACTTCACGCATGGCTGGATTCTCCAGACCCTCTGCAACAATTTCAAAGCCTTGTACTAAAGGTACACCGGCTTTCATCATGGTCGCGAGCTGTCGAGTAAAAATCGTAATATCCAGTGTGCTGACACGTTTTTTCATTAAGCCTTCGAGAATGTTTTTTTTCTTTTCCCGAATGGTCTTGATGCTGATGCCCTGTTTTCTGAGCGTCACTTTGGCCAGTGCCATGTTGCGCGCCGGCAATTCCCCCTTGATCTTTGCCCCTTTACGATCAATTCCTTCATAGCTGAAGATCGGCATCATCGTGCAATAACCAGATTCACTGAAGTGGCAATATTAAAAGACGGCACGCCCATATTGCGTAAACGGGTCAGGGTCTCAGGCGCACTGTTGGTATGCAGCGTTGACATCACCATATGACCGGTCTGTGCCGCTTTAATGGCAATTTCTGCAGTTTCCAGATCCCGGATCTCACCGACCATCACGATATCTGGATCTTGGCGTAAGAATGACTTCAAGGCAGCAGAGAAGGTCAGGCCGACTTTATTGTTGACGTTGACCTGGTTAATTCCTTGCAGGTTGATCTCGACCGGATCTTCCGCGGTGGAAATATTGGTATCTTCACGATTCAGGATGTTCAAACCGGTATAAAGTGAAACCGTTTTACCAGAACCCGTTGGCCCGGTAATCAGCAGCATGCCTTGCGGTTTATCCAGCGCCTGCATAAACAGTTCTTTTTGTTCCGGTTCATAACCGAGTGCATCGATCCCCAGCATCGCGCTAGATGGATCTAGAATACGCAGTACCAGTTTTTCGCCAAACAGGGTCGGTAATGAGTTGACACGGAAATCAATGGCTTTGTTCTTTGAGAGTTTCAGCTTGATACGGCCATCCTGAGGAACACGTTTTTCAGAAATGTCCATTTGCGACATGACTTTTAAACGTGAAGACAGGCGGGTTGCCAACTGCAGCGGCGGTGTTGCAATTTGGCGTAATACCCCATCGACCCGATAACGAACCCGGTAGATTTTTTCATAAGGTTCAAAATGCAGATCCGAAGCACCCATACGAATCGCATCGATTAATAATTTATTGATATATTTGACAATCGGTGCTTCTTCTTCACCTTTGTCTTTTTCATCTTCTTCTTTACTCGGATCAGATGAATCGAAATCTACATCCAGATCAAAGTCTTCATCAAACTCAAAAGTGCTTTCTTCGGTAAAATTCTGCTCGATCAGTTTTACCAGTTTATTGTGTTCAACAATAATGGTTTCAATATTGAGCTTGGTTGAAAAGCGAACGGCATCAATCGCTTCAATATTGGTCGGATTACTAATGGCAATATATAAAATACTGGAATTTTTAAAAATTGGCAGGATGCGATGCTTGGTAATCAGCTTCTTATCAATGATATCCCGCAAAATTTGCGCAGGGTCATAGGCACTGATATCAAACAGCGGCTCACCAAATTCGACTGAAATCGTTTCAGCAATAACGGTTGGGGAGAGCTGTTGCTGGTTAATCAGCTCCGCCACAATATCTATTTTTTCTTGCTTGGCATGTGCCAAAGCACTGCGCATATCTTCAGCCGAGATGACGCCTTCCTCGACCAAACGACGAATAAATCCGGTAAATCTTGGCGCCCCCTGTAATGCTGTCATGCTATAAATGCCTATAAATCAAATTTTTTTAATTGCTATATTAAAATTATACGTTTGTTACGTAAAAATACCATAGCTAAGAGTGCTGCTACCTTCCTCATATCCAGTAAAACTTTGAACTGGTTAGAAGAAGTTCCCATTTTTTTAAGTGATAACAAAAAACAACCATTTTGAATAGTCTAAACCTAGAATAAGTGATAAGAAAACTATTCTTTAAATTTTCCAATTCCGTGTAGAATGTGCCCAATTCGAAATATGTAAATAAAATAGGTTAATTATGTCAGTTTCGACGATTACCCCTTGGGTAATAGGTAACTGGAAAATGAATCCGCTGCAGGCAGATGCATTAACACTGGTGCACGGTATTAAAAATTTACTGGAAACTGCACCAATCGCCGCAGATAAATGTCATATCGGTGTAGCCCCGATTGCTCTTGCCCTGACCCAGATTCAGGCGGAACTGTCATCTGCGACTCGTCCTGTTTACACTGTAGCACAAGATGTTTCACGTATTTCAGGAACGGGTGCTTATACCGGTGAAGTGAGCGCTGAATTATTGCAAGACAGCCAGATTCATTATGTACTGATTGGTCATTCTGAGCGTCGTGAAGTTTTCGCAGAAAACGCAGAAGTTCTGAATGCCAAAATCAAGCATGCATTAACTGCCGGTTTAACGGTGATTTACTGCGTGGGTGAAAGCCTGGAACAACGTGAAGCAGGGCAGGCTGAAGCGGTCGTATTGCAACAGATTTGTGATATTGCAGCGGTAGTGGACGCTGAGCAATGGAAAAATATCGTGATTGCTTATGAGCCGATCTGGGCAATTGGTACCGGTAAAACCGCCTCTCCTGAAGATGCACAAGCCATGCATGCACAAATCCGTCAAGGTTTGAGCCAGATCACCGGCTATGGTGCAACCATGGCGATTTTATATGGTGGTAGTGTCAAGCCGGAAAATGCAGTAGAGTTAGCAGCCTGCCCGGATATCAATGGAGCACTGGTCGGTGGTGCATCACTCAATGCTGAGTCGTTCCATAAAATTGCTCACGCATTTGCAAATACACAATAATTAGGAGTTCAGCATGCAAACTTTTGTGCTGGTAGTACATATTATCTTAGCTGTTTTGATGATTGTCTTGATTTTGGTTCAGCATGGTAAAGGTGCAGATGCTGGTGCCTCTTTCGGTGGCGGTGGTGCGGCGACAGTATTCGGGGCATCGGGTTCCGGCAATTTTATGACCCGTTTGACTGCCATTTTAACGGCGCTATTTTTTGTGACCAGTTTGACTCTGGCTGTTTTGGCCAAGAAAGACAGCACAAATGCCTATAGTTTGGGAACGGTTCAATCTGCGCCGACCATGCCTGTGCAATCGAATGAAACTTCACCAACTGCACCAGAAACGACCGAATAGTTTTAATTAGTCCTTTCTTTTTTCCAGTGATGCGACTAGAATGCGTCACAGCTGCGGTGGTGGTGGAATTGGTAGACACGCTACCTTGAGGTGGTAGTGCTTTCGGGCGTGGGGGTTCAAGTCCCCCCTTCCGCACCAACTTATAATCCAGAAATTTAAGTTGGTGTATGCAGCTGAAAAAACTTCTGTTGATGCGGGATGGAGCAGTCTGGTAGCTCGTCGGGCTCATAACCCGAAGGTCGTTGGTTCAAATCCAGCTCCCGCTACCAATCAATCCTTTTTAAAGACGCAAACTTTTAAGAGGCAGTTTAATAAGTTATTAAGCTGAGAAATATAATTTGCATGTTGTTGCGGGATGGAGCAGTCTGGTAGCTCGTCGGGCTCATAACCCGAAGGTCGTTGGTTCAAATCCAGCTCCCGCTACCAATCTTTTAAAGATGCAAACTTTAAAAGCAGTTTAAGTTTTTTTAAGCTGAATGTTATTTGTACGCTGATGCGGGATGGAGCAGTCTGGTAGCTCGTCGGGCTCATAACCCGAAGGTCGTTGGTTCAAATCCAGCTCCCGCTACCATTTAAATGGTTTGGTAAACGTTATTTATGGATTTAGTTGATTGCTTGTCGGGCTCAACTCTCTATAAACTGGCGAAGGTTGTTGGTTTACATCCAGCACCCACTACCATTTTTTCAGTCACAGATGACAAATATGCAGAATGATGCAGTTTTGATTGAAAAGCTCTCATCTTTTGTATATAATTTTTGCACGTTGATGCGGGATGGAGCAGTCTGGTAGCTCGTCGGGCTCATAACCCGAAGGTCGTTGGTTCAAATCCAGCTCCCGCTACCAAGTTTCTAAAAAGAGGCTCACAACAAGGTGGGCCTTTTTGCACAGTGGGATTTGAAAAAAAATCGCTATTGTGCTTAATTGGGGCGATTTACGCCCTTTTTTATTGGCTATCGTGTAGTGTCGACATTATTTGGTCACGTCTCCATGTTTCACTACTACTATAGTTTGTATTGGTTTGTAGTGGTCAAATAGATCATAAAATCGCACCAGATGACGAGAGTAAATGAAGCTATCAAATAAAACTCAAGCACTTCAGGACTTGATTGCACCGGCAGTTGAAGCCTGTAATGTAAACCTTTGGGGGATTGAGTTCCTGCCACAGGGTAAACGTTCGTTATTACGTATCTACATCGACAAACCGGTCGATGCAAGCGCTGAACCGGCCGTTAATGAAGACGGTGAAGAGGAACAGGGGCGTGGTATTGGTGTTCAGGATTGTGTGCGTGTAACGCAGCAAGTCGGCGCCATGCTGGATGTTCATGATCCGATCTCGGGTGAATATTCACTTGAAGTGTCTTCTCCAGGCTGGGATCGTCCATTCTTCCAGCTCGAACAGATGTCAGGCTATATTGGTCATAGCGTAGCATTACGTCTGATTAGTGCAGTAGATAACCGTCGTAAATTCCAGGCCAAACTGGTTGCAGTCGACCTAGACAATGAAATGATTCAAGTTGAAGTAGAAAAGCAACAGGTATTGGAGATCGACAGTCACAATATCGATAAAGCAAATTTGGTCTTCCAAGATTAATTGAATAAATAAAAATTTAACGAATAGGTGACGTATGGCACGTGAAATTCTGACCGTCGTTGAAACGGTTAGTAACGAAAAGGGTGTACCTCGTGAAGCAATTTTCGAAGCGCTTGAGCAAGCTTTAGTTGCGGCGACCAAGAAAAAATTCTACGAAGGAACTCGCTCTGAAGAAGCACGTTTACGTGTGGAAATTGATCGCAAAACAGGTGACTACCGTACTTTTCGTCAGTGGGAAGTAGTCGCTGACGAAGATCATGAAATGCCAGCGTGTCAGGATGCGATTTCTGATCTTGATCCTGCACAATGGTCAATTGGTGATATTCGTGAACTCGAAGTAGAATCGATTGATTTCGGTCGTATTGCAGCACAAATTGCCAAGCAAGTGATTGTACAGAAGATCCGTGAAGCAGAACGCGCACTTGTGGCCGATGCTTATGAATCTAAAGTCGGCGAGCTGATCTATGGTGAAGTGAAGAAACAAACCAAAGATGGTTTTATCATTGACTTGGGTGATAATGCTGAAGCATACCTTGCACGTGAAGAAATGATTCCGAAAGAAATTCTTCGTCCGAAGCAACGTATGAATGCGATTCTGTTCAATGTGAACCGTGAAGGTCGTGGTGCGCAACTCCAGTTGTCACGTGCCAAGCCGGATATGCTGATCGCATTGATGAAGAAAGAGATCCCTGAGATTTCTGAAGAAATTATTGAAATTAAAGCAGCAGCTCGTCAACCAGGCGTGCGTGCTAAAATTGCAGTAAAAACAAATGATCACCGTATTGATCCGGTTGGTGCATGTATTGGTATGCGTGGTACACGTATCCAGGCTGTTCAACAAGAATTGAACGGTGAGCGTATCGATGTCGTGGTATGGTCTGACGACCCTGCCCAGTACATCGCCAGCGCACTGGAACCAGCAGATGTATCGAGTATTGTCATCGATGAAGATGCCCGTACTGCAGACATCATCTTTGCAACGAGTGATCAATTGGCTCGTGCGATTGGTTCACAAGGTCAGAACGTTCGTCTGGCATCAGAATTGACTGGCTACAAGCTGGACATGATGCTGGAAGAGGAATACTACGCCCGTCAACAAAACGAAGCGCAACAGTATCTGGACATGTTTGTAACACGTCTGGATATCGCGGAAGATTTGGCGATGGCACTGGTAGAAATGGGCTTCACCTCGCTTGAAGAAATTGCTTATGTCCCTGCAGAAACGTTTGATGAAATCGAACTTGATGCTGAACTGGTTGAATTATTGCAAAGCCGTGCGAAAGAAATTGCACTTGCTGATGCATTACAACAGCAAGAGAATATACAAGCGCCAAGTGAAGAACTTGTTGCAATGGAAGGCATGACAGCAGAGATCGCGCAAGCTCTAGCAGCTCGTGGTGTGGTAACAGTTGACGATTTGGCAGATCAGGCGACCGACGATATCGAAGATATTGAAGGTTTGGGTGCTGAGAAAGCCGGTCAACTCATTATGAAAGCGCGCGAATCATGGTTTAACTAGGAGGTAGTATATGACGGACAAGTCGATTAAAGAGTTAGCCCTCAGCGTGGGTCGTCCAGTTGAGAAGCTCCTAGAGCAGGTTCGTGAGGCAGGTTTACCACAGCGTAAAGCTGACGATATTATTACCACCGAACAACAAGATAGCTTGATGAGCCATGTGAAGAAATCACAAGGTTCAGAAAGCCAAGCAGGGCAAATCACGTTGAAACGTAAAACAACCAGTACTGCAAAAGTTGCGAGTACTTCAGGTAAGGCGAAAACGATTAATGTAGAAGTTCGCAAGAAGCATACATTTGTTAAGCCTGATCCAGAACAGATCAAAGCAGAAGCATTGGCGAAAGCCAAGGCTGAACAACAGGCCAAAGCTGCGCCTGAGCAGAATACAGCACAAGCTGCTTCTTCTGCTGAAGCTCCGAAAACTGGCGTAAATAACGCGAGTAAAGCTCTAGAAGCGATGCGTGCTGCTGCAAAACAAACCAGCGACAAGCAAGAAGTTTCTAAAGCGGCAGTCGTGGTAAAACGCAAATCGACCAACAAGCCGATTGTAAAACAGGTTGTTAAACAAACTGAAACGGCTGAACAGAAAAAAGCACGTGAAGCTCAGGCAGCGCAATTAAAAGCGACTGAAGAAGCAGCACGTCGTAAAGCGGCTGAAGAAGCGCAGCAACGTACGCTTGAACAAATGCGTCAGATGGCGTCTAAGTACACCGCTGAAGATACAACAGCAACGATTCGTGTCGTAGATGATTCTCCGCTTGCTGCCGGTCTGGTAGGTCAGGCATATGAAGACTCATTTGCCAAAGAAGACCGCGAGATCAAACGTGGTACCAATACCCCAGCTGCACGTGCACCGAAAAAAGGTGGACGTCGTGGTCAGGAAGAACAGAGCTTCAGCAAACAGCCTAAACGCGGTTTGAAAACCAGCCAGGGCAATAAGCACGGCTTCGAAAAACCTGTGAAGAAACAGGTTTACGATGTTGAAATTGGTGAAACCATTGTTGTGGCTGACCTGGCTGCGAAAATGGCGATCAAGGTTCGTGAAGTTATTAAATCTCTCATGAAAATGGGTGAGCTGGTTACTCAGAACCAAGCCATTGATCAGGAAATTGCAGCGTTAATCGTAGAAGAAATGGGTCATAACCCGGTATTGGTTTCTGATACGCAAGCTGAAGATAACTTGCTTGAAGCAGCTGAAGAAGCACGTGGTGCACAAACAACGCGCGCACCAGTGGTTACCATCATGGGCCATGTTGACCATGGTAAAACATCGCTTCTTGACCGTATCCGCCGTGCCAAAGTGGCGCAAGGCGAAGCAGGCGGTATTACCCAGCATATCGGTGCTTACCACGTTACAACCGACAAAGGTATTATTACCTTCCTTGATACTCCGGGACACGCAGCGTTTACTGCAATGCGTTCACGTGGTGCCAAAGCAACGGATATCGTGGTACTGGTTGTTGCAGCAGATGATGGTGTTATGCCACAAACTGCAGAAGCAATCGACCATGCACGTGCTGCAGGTACACCAATCATTGTTGCAATCAACAAGATGGATAAAGAATCTGCTGATCCAGATCGCGTATTGAACGAATTGACCACCAAACAGATCGTACCTGAACAATGGGGCGGTGATGTACCGGTTGCAATGGTTTCGGCGCATTCTGGTCAAGGTATCGATGAACTTCTAGACCTGATTTCGATCCAGGCTGAATTGCTTGAACTGAAAGCATCGGAAGAAGGTGCTGCACAAGGTGTGGTGATTGAAGCACGTGTAGACAACAGCCGTGGTGCGGTCACGTCTATTCTGGTTCAAAACGGTACCTTGAAAGTGGGTGACCTGGTTCTTGCCGGTTCATCTTATGGTCGCGTTCGTGCAATGACCGATGAAAATGGTCAGCGTATCAAATCTGCAGGTCCTTCGATTCCAGTGGAAATTTTGGGTCTTCCAGAAGCGCCAATGGCAGGTGACGAAGTTCTTGTTGTTAGCGATGAGAAAAAAGCACGTGAAGTTGCCGATGCACGTATGGATCGTGAACGTCAAAAACGTCTTGAGCGTCAATCTGCAATGCGTCTTGAAAACATCATGGCGTCTATGGGCAAGAAAGATGTGCCTATCGTGAACGTGGTGCTGAAAACTGACGTACGCGGTACACTGGAAGCCTTGCATGTTGCACTTGCTGAACTTGCAACGGATGAAGTGAAAGTACGTATTATTGGTTCGGGCGTTGGTGCAATCACCGAGTCTGACGTAACACTGGCTGAATCTTCAGAAGCAGTTCTACTTGGCTTTAACGTTCGTGCGGACAACACTGCGCGTCAAAAAGCCGATGCAGACAGCATCGACATTCGTTACTACTCAATTATCTATCAATTGATTGATGATGTGAAAGCAGCAATGAGTGGTAAGCTGGCACCTGAACATCGTGAAACGATTCTGGGTGTTGCACAAGTACGTGAAGTATTCCACTCAAGTAAATTCGGTGCGGCTGCGGGCTGTATGGTTCTTGAAGGCGTATTGCATCGTAACAAACCGATTCGCGTACTCCGTGATGACGTGGTGGTATTCCAGGGCGAGCTTGAATCTCTTCGTCGCTATAAAGAAGTGGTTGAAGAAGTTCGTGCCGGTATGGAATGTGGTCTTGCGGTGAAAGGTTATAAAGACATCAAAGCACTGGATAAGATCGAAGTGTACGATGTTCAACTGATTAAACGGAGTCTTTAATGGCGGGTAGTCAACGTCTGAAGCGTATGGCGGATACAGTACAACGCGAGTTGTCAGAACTGATCCGTCAGGAGCTGAAAGATCCACGCTTAGGTGGTCTGGTGACCATCTCTGCCGTGAAGGTGAGCCCGGACTTGGGATATGCGGAAGTTTATGTCACTGTTATGGGACGTGAGCTGGGCGATGAACAAAGTGAAGCGGCGAATAAAGAAACTTTAGAGGTATTAAACAAAGCCTCTGGTTTCCTGCGTCACGAACTGAGCCGTCGTATCAAAACCCGTATTACACCTCGTCTACGTTTCCATTACGACAAGACCAATGCCTATGGTAACTATATGTTTGGTCTGATTGCTGAAGCTGTGAAGGATTTACCTGAAGCTGAAGCAAAAAAAGATGATGAATAAGTCTTAGGACAATAAAAAAGCCACCTTCGGGTGGCTTTTTTATTGCTGGCTTTATTGAAACTTTAAACATTAGAAGTGAATCGACCTATCTAAAAATAATCTAAATCAAGTGAGATCATCATTTTTATGATTCATTTTTTTCTCATAAAAAGCACGGCGACGTGAACGTTGCCAAGGCAGGGGGCGCTCTAGTGTTTCTGGAACCTCACCACTTAGTGAGCGTAAACGTAAATGCAATGCTGCCTGCGCCATCAGATTGGCCGATACTGGCGCAGTGATAAAGGCAAATAGGGTAATCAGCACTTCAGCAAAACCGAAACGGCCGTACATGGCAGAAAAAATAATCGCGGCAATCAGAAAACTGCCCAAGCCCAAGGTACTGGATTTGGTTGGTGCATGCAGCCGCATAAACAGATCGGGCAGGCGCACCATCCCGATCCCACCGACCAGCATGAAGAAAGCACCAATCAATAAAAAAATCGAAACTAGTATTTCTAAAATTAACGGCATTTAAAAACTCCTAGTCGATGACATGGCCAGTGGTGAAATAACGCGCCAAAGCTGCCGTAGAGACAAAGCCGAGCATCGCCACCAGTAAGGCCTCTTCAAACAGAAAAGTGCTACTCCAGTAAATTCCCAAAATGACAATCAGACAGGTGGCATTCAGGAACAGGGTATCGAGTGCCAAGAGGCGGTCAACGATAGAAGGGCCGGTAATGAGTCGGATCAGGCAGAGTAACATCGAGACAGTGACTGCACCCAGGCAAATCATTAATGCATAAGGCAGAATCGTCATATTTTTTCTCCTGTCTGTGCGCTGAAAATTTTAAGCAAGGGCTGTTCATAACGTTGTTTGATCAGCTCGATTTCAGCTGCTTCATCATCCGTGCTTAAAGCATGCACCAGAATATCACCACGATCCTGATCAATACCGGCAGTGACTGTGCCCGGTGTAGTGGTAATAATCATGGCCAGTAAGGTGTTGACTTCTTCATGCTCGGTTTCCAGAGGCACACGGAACCATTTGGGATGTAGGTTTTTGGTCGGCCCCAAGACCAGTTTTGCAACTTTAAGATTGGCCACCACAATGTCCCAGACCACGACAAAGAACAGACGCAGCGCAGGCCGCCACTGGATATTCGGGGTATAGTCAATAAACGGCGCGACCATTTTGGGAATGACAATCGCCAGAAGCAGGGCCACCAGCAAGGTTCCGGCTTCTGTGCTATGTGACAGTAAAGTCCAGCTGAGCCCCACGATTACAGAAACCAACGGGTGCGGGAACCAACGTTGCAGGAATGATTCAGCCATTAAGGTCCCTCCGCCGGTTTAAGTTGATTATCATCATGTTGGGTTTGTTCAATATGCTGCTGGTCAATCTGACGTTGTTTGAATTCAGAAATATTTTCACCTTCCAAAGTGGCTTCTGAAATCATATAAGGAATCAGATGTGCATTTGGATCCACCACCTCGCCACCATATTTGGTTTCTGGCAAATAACTTGGATCAAAGGGTTGCACACTAATAAATTGACCTTCTGCATCACGTTTTAACAGGGCAGCTTCATAGACCGGATTGTTTTTAATCTGTTCTGCCGTCTGATAGTTATATTGATAGATCGGTCCAGCAAATACAACATAAGCTGTTAAGCCGGCAAGTAGCAAATAGATCGTGTGATCATTACGTGCAGGTGCCTTACTGGGTAAAGCTTCATATTTGTGGAAATCGTCAGAATTCAAATCATCTTCAGGTTTGGTCGAGCGCCAGAACAGCATAAAGCCGACTCGAGTAAAAGCCAGAATACTGAGGAAACTCACCAGCAGAATGGTCAGGATAATGATCATCTGATGCTCTGAATTGGCAGAAGCCTGCAAAATAAAGACTTTGCCAAAGAAGCCGCTGAACGGTGGCAGACCGGCCATCATCAAGGCAATGATGAAATAGATAATCGAAACCAGCTTGTTCTGTTTCATCAGCGGTGCGATTTTAAAATGATCTTTGAACTCACCGCGCTGTGAGGTAATCCAGCCAGACAGGATATAAAATGCTGCAGCAATCAGGGTACTGTGTACCATATAGTACAGGGCGCCGGCCCAGGCTGCAGTCGTATTCATGCCAATCGCCACCAGAATCGTGCCGACTGAAGACAGCACCATAAAGCCGACAAAACGGCGCAGGCGTTCTGTACCAATCGCACAAATGACACCATAGACTGAAGTAATCAGACCGATCACCAGTAGACAGTTCATCAGAATCTGATGGCTGTATTCATCATCAAAAACAGTTCCATTGATTCGCAAAATCGCATAGATCCCGACTTTGGTCATGATGGTAAAGAGTGCGGCAACAGGGGTGGTGGCTACGGCATAGGTTTTGGGTAACCAGAAGCCCACCGGCAGCATTGCCGCCTTAATCCCGAAGACCACGAATAGCATGAGTCCACCGGCAACGGCCAGTTTATGCTGATCTGCTGCCAAGGTAGGCATTAAGCGCGCCACATCGGCCATGTTCAGACTGCCGACACTGCCATAAATCATGCCGAGTCCAATCAGGAACAGCGCAGAAGCCAGCAGGTTAATGGTGACGTAATGAATTCCCAGCTGGAAACGCGCCTTGCCCTGTCCATGTAATAGCAGCACATAGGATGCCATCAACAAGATTTCAAAGAATACGAACAGGTTGAATAAGTCACCGGTCAGGAAGGCGCCGGTCAGGCCCATCAGCAGGAAATGCACCATAGTATGGAAATAACGGCCACGGGTATCCCATTCTTTACTGGCATACCAGACCACCGGTACTGCCAGGGCATAGGTCAACACCAGCATCATGGCAGAGAGTTGGTCCAGCACCAGCACGATCCCAAAAGGTGCCGCCCATTCGCCCAGTGTATATACACTGACTTGACCCTGACTGCTGTCAATTAAATAACTGACCGCAATGATCAGACCCAAGATACCCGAGATATGGCTGATACCACGACGCCAAGGCTGACGCCAGTCTGTGGTCAGGGAGCCAGAACCCGGATTGCCTAAAAGTACCAGACTAAAAGCGGTAAGGGCCGGTAAAAGAATACTGAAAATTGGCGTATGTTGAGACCAGAAGTGAAGAAAATCAGTCATTAAGGCTCATCCTCACGTGGGTCAATCTGAGGTGTTTCTTCTTTTGAATCAACGTGGTCTGTTCCTGATTCATAACGGCTACGCAGTGCCAGCTGAACAATAAAGGCAGTGGTGGCAAAGCCAATCACGATGGCGGTCAGCACCAGTGCCTGCGGAAGGGGATCGGTGACTCTGGAGGCCTCGGTCAATACGGCAGGCGAATTCATCTGGATCCGCCCCATGGCAAATAAAAACAGGTTGACCGCATAACCAATCATGGCCAAGCCCAGCACCACCGGAAAAGTACGCGCACGCAGAATCAGATAGATTCCGGTGGCGGCGAGTAGACCAATGGCGGAGGCTAATAAAAATTCTAAACTCATCATTCTATTATCCTCTTGGTACTGGGCCAGTCATACTGGAGTGACGTGAATCGCCCAGCACAGAAATCATCAGCATGGTCGCACCGACTACAGTGACATAGACACCGACATCAAACAGCGCCGCCGAAGCCAGATGCATTTCTCCAATCACGGGTGGCGAGACATAAATATGCGCACTGGTCAGGAATGGGCGTGACCAGAACCAGGCTGCAACCCCGGTCAAACCGGCAATGGTTAAACCCACGCCAATCCAGATTTCATACAAACGACCAGATTTGGCACCCAGCAACTGTTCAGTTTTATCCTGTCCCACTGCAATATATTGAATAATTAAGGCCAGTGAGGTGACTAATCCTGCAATGAATCCACCGCCCGGCAGGTTATGGCCACGCATAAAGATATACAGGCTGACTACCAGAGCTACAGGTAAAATCCATGATGCCGTGATACGTAACATCAAGGGGGAGGGATTAAATCGATAGGTCAAACCTTGGGTCATGGTGGTGCCATGCGCACGCATGCCATCCATCAGGCTAAGCACACCAATCGCGGCAATCCCGAGTACAGTAATTTCGCCGAAGGTATCGAAACCACGGAAGTCGACCAGAATCACATTGACCACATTGGTGCCGCCGCCGAGTGGAATTGACTGCTGCAGGAAGAACCATGAAATAGAATTATGATCACGGGTCATAATCAGCCAGGCGATGGTGGCAATACCGAGACCGCCGCCCAAGGCAATAATGGCATCACGCCAGCGACGGGTCGGACTCGATTCATACGGAGTTAGTTGTGGCAGTAAAGATAAACTCATCAGGAGCAGAACCGTGGTGACCACATCGACTGTAATTTGGGTCAATGCCAGGTCAGGTGCCGAGAAGCCAATAAAGACCATGGTCACCACCAGACCTACTGCACCACTGATCAGTACCGCTTTAATCCGTTCATGATGGAACCATAGCAGCATCCAGCAGGCAGAGAACAGCAACATCCACAAGACAATGGCCAGGGCAGGGGCATGGGTCAGCTCACGCGTACCGCTACCGATACCATTGGATAACAATGGGAAACCAACCAGGCCGATGGTAAAGATCACAATCCACAATAAATAGCTTTGTAATTTGCCAGTTTCAGTGGCACGGCGGAAACGACGTGAATTTAACAGCAGATTTTTCAGGAACAGGTCAAACAGGATCCGACCCTGTAAGCGGCCCAGTTTTGGATCCAGATCAATTTCACGTAAGGCACCACCTTTGGCCAGAGAAAAGTAAAATACTGCACCACCGGCCAAAGCAATCACACTCATTAATAATGGCAGATTAAACCCATGCCAGAGGGCCAGATGCGTACCTTCAAAAGCAAAATTTTGAGTCGTTGCCTGCGTGGTACTATTCACGATTTTTTCGACTAAAAGTGCTGGCAATAGACCCACTAAAATACATAAAAATGCCAGTAAAGTGGCGGGTGCGCGCATGCCAAATGGTGGCTCATGCGCATTTTTATTCGGGACTTGCTTGCCCAGTGGGCCGTCGAAAAATACCCCATGCACCAGACGAATCGAATAAGTGACTGCAAAAATTCCGGCCAATGTCGCCACAATGGCTGAACCGACCAGCACTGGCCCGCTTAAATTGGCCACCAGCTCAGTAAAGAACATCTCTTTGGAGAGGAAACCATTGGTCAATGGAACACCGGCCATAGAGGCCGCAGTGATCATGGTCAGCGTTGCAGTAAAGGGCAGCAGTTGCCATAGACCTGAAAGCTTACGTAAATCACGGGTACCAGATTCATGATCGATAATACCGGCAATCATAAACAGGGCCGCTTTAAAGGTGGCATGGTTAATAATATGGAAAATTGCCGCTGCGACTGCCAGTGGAGAACCAATCCCGAGCAGACACATGATCAGACCCAGATGACTGATGGTTGAATAGGCCAACAAGCCTTTCAGATCTTCCTTAAAAATGGCAAAAAAGGCGGCCATGCACAGGGTAAACAGACCGACAAAGGTCACAATATTATGAAACAGTGCCGCGCCCGCAAAAATCGGGAGTAAACGTGCGACCAGAAACAGGCCGGCTTTGACCATGGTGGCCGAGTGTAAATAGGCAGAGACCGGTGTCGGTGCTGCCATGGCATTGGGTAACCAGAAATGGAAGGGGAACTGCGCACTCTTGGTAAAGGCACCGAGTAAAATCAGCAACAAAGTGGGAACAAATAGCGCATGTGACTGGATCTGTTCAGTCATCGTCAGGATTTGATCAATCTGATAAGTGCCGGTAATTTGACCCAGCAGGATGAAGCCACCAAGCATGGCCAAGCCACCCATGCCGGTAATGGTCAAGGCCATACGTGAGCCGCGCTGTGCGGCTTCGTAATTGCTCCAATAGCCCACCAGTAAAAATGATGAAATACTGGTAAGTTCCCAGAAAACCAGCAGGATCAGCAAGTTATTCGACAATGAAATTCCGAGCATGGCTGCCATAAACAGCATCAGCAAGAAATAAAGTTTGCTCAGCGAATTTTTAGGATTGAGATAATAATAGGCATAAATATAGATCAGGGTGCCTATGCCACTGATCAGCAAGGCAAACAGCAGGGCCAGAGAATCCAGACGGAAACTGAAATCGATCCCGAGCTGGGGCAGCCAGGACCAGGTCTGAATGATCACGGCACCATCAAAGATGGCAGGCGCCTGACTCAATAATAATAAGAAACTGCTGAGGCTGACACCAATTGCCCCTAAAGCCGTTACCCCGCGCGAAAATTGCTTCAGCCACGAGACAAGGGTTGTGCCTAATACTAACGGTAACAATATAATAATCGGCAGCACACTCGTATCCATTGTCGTGATTTAGGTTGTGACCAACCTAGGGTGAATCTTCATCTTTCAAGGACTACAGGATTACAAGGAGCAACCCAAACTTCTCAATCTTGAAAGCCAAAAGAATATTCAAAAAGAATATAAAAACAGTTGTATTGCGCAACTTATAAACGATAGCAAATTCCGATTTTACAATGAAATTCGCAAATAAAACCGATCATATTACAGGATAACAACAACATCAACGTTTTTATGTCGAACTTATAAATTATACGCGAGCAGGCTTTTGGCGTGGGGTGGATGCTTAAACAGTTCATCCAGAAGTGACCGAAAATTAAGATTAAATTGCAAGCATTGATTGTAAATATGACTAAATGCAGTTTTACAATTGCAAAAAGACAGCACTAAAATGGTCTGGATAAATCTCGATATTCATCGAAACGATCATTACTGTTTTTCAACGTTACTTAGAGCGATTGCGGTAGCGTCGGCTGATCCTGAGCAAGTAAACGTAACAATTCCTGCTGCTGTTCAGGATTCAACTGTTGCTGAATCCGCTGTAATACAGCAAGCGGTGTAGTCGGTTCGGTGACGGTTTCTATTAGCGCTTCTTCGGCAGGAATTGCGTCTGGATCAGTATGTAGACCCATTTCGGCATAGATCTGATCAAACTGGATTTTCATGCTTTCAAGATGAATTGGATGCAACTGTTTATTTTCGAGTCTTAAGCACTGAAAGGCCTGTGCATGTTCCAGTAACTCAGGTCGGTTGCCGGTGGCAATAATTTGCAAGTTAGGAAATGCCTGATGCAGACGTGGCAGAATCTCTGCTGCCAGATCCTGATCCAGCTGATGATCAATGGCATCAATCAACAACACTCCTGTACCTTCCTGACATGGAAATAAACTGTTCGGGTTGAGCAGACAAAGACGCCGTACAATATCGCCCACCAGTGCAATCCAGGTACGGATGCTATTGGGAAGCTGCTGAAAAGTAAAACGCTTGTCCTGATAGGTCAGCATCAGTTGCAGCCTGGGCTGGTATTTTAACTCAATCTGGCTGATGTCAGGCAGTACCTGCGACAGGGCATTTTTTAAGGCCGTTAAATGTGGGGTATGCAGCTGTGCCTGGGCTTTCTCGATCTGCCACGCCAGTTCATCTCCCCGAATATCTTCAGGCTGCTGCAAGGCACGCGCTAAAATCTGATCCATGATCTTGGCGCTTTGCGCATTTTCAATATCACTGACTTCACGCAACCATTCAAAGAAACGGGCAAAGGTCGTAAACGGAATCGCGCCAATGTCGTAAGCATACGCTGTATGGAAAATGGCTGGATTGTTTTTGCTGATCAGATTGACGTCATTGACAAAGCGGTCGGCAGGATAATAGGCAATCAGCGGCAAGCCGAGCAGAGGATCATTGAATCGGGCTTTCTGATAAAGGCCAAGCATGCTGTCCAGTTGTGCAGTTTCGGCTTTGCTAAAGCCGAGTCCCTGACTATTTAAAGTCTTATAGACTTGCCAGGAAAAACTCTGTTGCTGTGCAGCTTCAGTCTGGCTGGATTCTGTAAGCGCTGAAACCTCTTCGGGAAAGCCAACCCGGATATCAATTTTGGATTGCAGCCGGTGTTGCATGATGTCCTGATCAGGTATCACCAGACCGGCAGCCCGGCTATCGCGATAACGCGCTGCAAACCAGGTCAGCGCCTGATAAGCACAGCGTAACAAAGTGGTTTTGCCAGTACCCTGATTGCCCAAAATTAAGGTAAGCGGATATTGTGAATAATCAAGCTGGAGCTGAATCTCTGGAAAATGCAGGATGTGTTTCAGTTGAAGCGCTTCGATGTGCATAGGTCACCTGTACCATGATTTTACATCCATACCTTAACCGACGGCTTGACGAAGCGACTGCGGCATCTTGATCTTCAGTTGTTGAATCAGGTCATAAATGTGATGAATATTTAAGCTTACTTTAGCACGTGTACAGGCCACGTAAAGTAAACGTAGCTCTTCATCACTAATTTTATGATCTTTTTCATTCAGCTTAAACTGATAGTCATCTTCAATATGCACCCGTTCCCACTCCAGACCTTTGGCCTTATGTGCAGTGGAAATAATATAGTCCGCCTGTCCAATCGGGGTGATTTTGGCCAAGGCTTTTTTCAATGGATCGGTGCCATGTTCATCGACTAGTTTAACCAGCGGTTTGATATCGCTGCCTTCATTGGTTTCACAGTATTCATGCACATCATGCCAGGAATTAAACCAGGCCAGTTCCGGCACATCAATCACCCGTTTGCCTTGTTTGAGCATGGCAGCCGCATCGACAAAACGATTCAGTTTGACATGATCGGCTTGCAGGCTGACTTTATCGCCACGAACTAAACCTGCTAATAACAACTCCATGGCCCGGGCATTGGTCCGGCACAGAATCGCATCACGCATTTTGGTATGCGGTTTATTCACGACTTTAGAATCTAACAACGGATTGCCAAGCAAAGGCACGGTTTCATTCAGTGCACCTAAAATGGCATTGGCATTTAACGCGATTTCAGGGCCAAAACGAAACGATGTGGTCAGGCGTGATTCGGGTAAAGGCAGTTGCTGCATGGCATTCACCGCACCGCGCCAGGCATAAATCTGCTGATGCGCATCACCGACATAAATCACCTGAGTATTCCGCTGTTTCAGCAAAATTCCGAGCATGAGTGGGTCGGCATCTTGCGCTTCATCAAACAGCACATAATCGGCCGGAATATTCGGTTCAGACAGCGCCCAGAGTTTCAGGTAAATATCATGGCCAATCCCGGCCTGATGATTGGGATCGATTGATTCTAGCCAGCGCCGTTCTACGGCCGGATAGAGTTTCTTTTGCAGGATCTCAATATCATCTGGATGCAACCAGCTCGGTGCCTGAATATGCCGCGGAGCAGGATATTGCGAACTGGTCGAACAGAAATAGCCAACCGCATTGGCGACTAAACTCGCCAGACGCGAAGGCATCAAGACATATTTTTCATAACGCCCACCCATCATACGGCGCATGGTCATCGGTTCCAGACGGTATTCTTTGGCAATAAAGCTTGGACTTAAACGGGGCAGACGCAGCTTGTCGGTGATTCCACGTGGAACACTGCGAAATGCCAGCGAGTGAAAAGTGCGGCAATCTACGCCGCGATGAAATTTGGCTTGCGCTTCACTGGCAATGGCTTTGTTGAAAGCCAGATACATGCCACGCCGTTCAGGCATGGCATCACTGATCATTTGTAATGTGGTGGTTTTACCTGTGCCGGCATAGGCAATCACTTTAAAGGAATTACCCAGACGGGCATTATCGATGGCAGTGGCCTGCTCATAAGTGGCCTTGGGTTTTTGCAGATCAGACACAGGCATATTCATCATTTAATGCTGACGGCTGGCTTTTTCAACCAGACCGGATAAGCCCTGACGACGTGCCAGCTCATTCAAGACCAGTTGCGGTTCGATATCGAAATAGCCGAGCATGACGATAGTATGGAACCACAGATCTGCCACCTCATAAATCAGATCATTTTTATTGTCTTCAGAGACCTGAGCGTTGAAATCTTTGGCAGCCAGCACAGTTTCAAAGCTTTCTTCACCGACTTTTTCTAAAATCTTGTTCAGGCCTTTGTGATAGAGCTTGGCCACATAAGAGGAATCCGGATCGGCCTGTTTGCGTTCTGCCATCATTTGGCCCAGATAGGACAAGACTTCGACCTGTTCAGATTGAGCGGTTGACGCTTCCATCGCCAGCGTATGCGGATTTGTGGATTTTTCACCATAAATCGCAGACGGGTGTTTCAGCTGTGCATCGACAATTTCCCAGCCATTTGGCGTGAGTTTGCGATAGAAACAGGATTCGCGACCGGTATGGCAGGCAATGCCGCCATGCTGTTCAATTTGCAGCACAATTACATCGGCATCACAGTCCAGACGGATTTCATGTACCGTTTGAAAATGTCCTGATTCTTCGCCCTTATGCCATAACTTGCTACGTGAACGGGAGAAATACACGGCTTGGTTTTTCTCAGCCGTCAGTGCCAGCGCTTCACGATTCATCCAAGCCACCATCAAGACACGACCAGTTTGATGATGCTGGGCAATGGCAGGGACTAATCCTTGTTCGTTAAATTTTACTTCATCGAGCCATTGCGCGTTGTTCATAAGGGTTTCCATCATTTCAATCAAAATATAAAAATACGGATAGGAAATATCCGCAGATAGTGTACGTGATCTCGCAGCATTTGCGGCAAAAATCTGTGTCGATAAAGACAGGCTATGTCGTGTGTGATCCAGATGAGCTTGCTTTCACCTAGAGATTTAAAACTGAGACATCAAAAAAGCCGCCCGATCGGCGGCTCGTATTTTCAGGAAATTATCCCAGTAAAAATTACCAGTGTTCGCCCGGGAACAGCCGTGCATATGCTTTTTGCACCAAATTTAATTTTTGTGGTTGACCCACAGAGGCACTTGAACTTGGGAACAGGTTATAACCAATCGACATCAGAACATTGTTGATATCCGGAGCAATCGAATAAGTAATCGAGGCCAGACGACCCAAACCGGTCGCAACTTTCTTCGGACGTTTCACGATGGCATAGGCAATCAGGTCAGCTGCCTGTTCCGGAGAAAGTGTCGGGACGTATTTATAAATTTTGGTTGGTGCAATCATCGGAGTGCGTACCAAAGGCATATAGATCGAGGTGATGGCGATTTTATGCGAATGTACTTCTGCAGACAGACAGCGACTAAAGGCATCCAGCGCAGCTTTTGAAGCAACATAGGCCGAAAAACGGGTGGCATTGGCCAGTACGCCAATCGAACTGATGTTAATGATATGACCCGCGCGACGAATCATCATTTGCGGCAGGATATTCATGACCAGACGCACGGCGCCGAAATAGTTCAGCTGCATGGTTCGTTCAAAATCATGGAAGCGGTCGACCGATTCATGCACGGCGCGACGAATCGAACGACCCGCATTATTGATCAGAATATCAATATGATCGACTGAGGCAATGATCTGTTTGGAGACCTCATCAATCGCCTCCATATTGTTTAAATCGCATGGAAAGATTGAGGCTTTGCCGCCTTTGGCTTCAATGTCTGCTTTTACTTGTTCTAGGGTTTCTTGAGTACGGGCCACCAGTAAAACATGCGCACCTGCATCGGCCAGTTGATGTGCCGTCGTTAACCCAATACCGCTGGATGCGCCGGTGATCAGGACGGTTTTACCTGCAACAGATTTTTCCAGTTGTTTGTGTAGTCTAGTTTTCACATTTGTTATCCCTAATTTGAAGTCAGCGTTCAAATTATTTTTATTAAAGGTGTATGGCGCTCTAACAGGAGATGAGAGCGAAGGTGAGTACCGATATGATAACCAATTCTTCAGGAAAATCTATAAATTAAACTATTGAAATTAAAATTAGAGTAATTACTCTATTTGTGTTCGCTATTTCATTTAACTTTTACCATGAAAATAAAAAGCAAAGCAAGTGGCTGTTTTAGAATATAAATAAAAAAAACTCCACCAGAAAGGGTGGAGTTTTGAGTCAGATGAAACACGCCTTTAAACGGTCGCTAGCGCCTGTTCCAGATCCGCGATCAGGTCATCAATATGTTCAATCCCAATCGAGAGTCGCACCATATCTTCACTGACACCTGCTGATTTTAACTCCTCGGCATTGAGTTGGCGATGTGTGGTGGTCGCCGGATGGCAGGCCAGACTTTTGGCATCGCCGATATTAACCAGACGGGTAAACAGTTGCAGCGCATCAATAAAACGTGTGCCGCCTTCAAGACCATGCTCTACACCAAAGGTCAGAATTGCAGACGGTTTACCTTTCACATATTTTTGTGCCAAGGCATGTTGTGGATGATCTTTCAGACCAGCGTAATTGACCCATTTTACTTTAGGATGCTGCTGTAAATATTCCGCAATTTTAAGCGCATTTTCAGTATGACGCTCCATACGCAGACTTAAAGTTTCCAAACCTTGCAGGATCAGAAATACATTTTGCGGGCTGATCGCGGCCCCAGTATTGCGTAGTGGCACCACACGCGCTCGAGCGATATAAGCTGCTTCACCGAGAACTTCGACATAGTTTACGCCATGATAACTTGGATCGGGGGTATTCAGCGCGGGAAAGCGTTCAGGATATTTACCCCACGGGAATTTACCGCTATCGACAATGATGCCACCAATCGAATTGCCATGACCGCCGATATATTTGGTCAATGAATGCACGATAATGTCGGCACCAAAATCAAAAGATTTTTGTAGCACTGGCGTTGCCACCGTATTGTCAACAATCACGGGCACACCGTACTCATGCGCGATTTTTGCAATCTCTTCCAGATCAATAATATTACCCAGTGGATTACCAATGGATTCCACAAAGACCAGTTTGGTCTTGTCATCAATTAAACTACGCAAGCTTTCCGGTTTTTCATAATCAAAGAAACGCACGTCAATACCTTGCTTCGGCAGGGTGTGTGCGAACAGGTTATAGGTGCCGCCATAGAGCGTAGATACGGATGCAATATTGTCACCGGCTTCAGCAATGGTCTGAATCGCATAGGTAATTGCAGCCATACCAGACGCTAAAGCAAGTGCGCCAATCCCGCCTTCAAGTGCGGCAATACGTTGCTCTAACACCGCCGTGGTCGGGTTCATGATCCGGGTATAGATATTGCCCTGTACCTTTAAATCGAACAAATCGGCCCCATGTTGAGTATTGTCAAAGGCATAAGATGTGGTTTGGTAAATTGGCACTGCTACTGCTTTGGTGGTGGCTTCAGGGCTATAACCTGCATGAATCGCAAGGGTTTCTGCTTTATAACTCATTATGACTGATCTTCTTGTGTTTAAGTTTATGACTTGAGTGTAACATTTTCATATATAAGTAAAAGTGCAATTTTACTGAAATAGATAGATGAAATAATCATATATAAATTGGGATTCGACGCACTTATTTGACTTAAATCAGCTGTTTGAAAAATCACCATAAATAAACTTGTAACAATGCATTGAAGTTCATGGCAATGGCTTATGTTTTCGCAGCTTTCTGCGTATAATAGCCGATTATTTTTTCGCTCTTTTTTGAGCTGGGGTGGTTGTTTTAACCCCATTTGGTTTTTCAGTTGAGGAGTCCTACGTGGCCCAATATATTTATACGATGAACCGAGTGTCTAAGATGGTGCCGCCGAAACGCGAAATCCTGAAAGATATCTCCTTATCATTTTTCCCGGGCGCAAAAATTGGTGTGCTTGGTCTAAACGGTGCAGGTAAATCGACTTTGCTTCGTATTATGGCGGGCGTAGATAAAGATTTCTCTGGTGAAGCACGTGCACAACCAGGTACTAAAATCGGTTATCTCGAGCAAGAGCCGCCTTTAGATGAAACTAAAGACGTGCGTGGCAACGTTGAAGATGGTCTGCGTGAACCGCTGGATGCTTTGGCACGTCTTGACGAAGTATTTGCAGAATATGCAGCAGAAGATGCTGACTTTGATGCACTTGCAAAAGAGCAGGAAAAGCTCGAAGCCATTATCCATGCATGGGATGCACATAACCTTGCCAATCAGATGGATCAGGCAGCTGCTGCACTGAACCTTCCAGCTTGGGATGCCGATGTTAAACTGCTTTCAGGTGGTGAACGCCGCCGTGTGGCACTGTGCCGTTTGCTCTTGTCTAAGCCAGACATGTTGCTTCTTGATGAACCGACGAACCATTTAGATGCATCATCTGTTGCCTGGTTAGAACGTTTCTTGAAAGACTTCCCGGGCACCATCGTTGCGATTACGCACGACCGTTATTTCCTGGATAACGTGGCTGAGTGGATTCTTGAGCTTGACCGTGGCATGGGTATTCCATACCAAGGCAACTACTCTTCTTGGTTAGAACAGAAAAATGCGCGTCTAGAGCAAGAGAACAAGCAAGAAGAATCTTTTGCCAAAGCATTGAAAAAAGAACTTGAATGGGTTCGCTCAAATGCCAAAGGCCAGCAAAAGAAAAACAAAGCGCGTATGGAGCGTTTTGAAGAGCTTAACTCGCGTGAATTCCAACAGCGTAACGAAACCTCTGAAATCTACATTCCACCTGGTCCACGTCTAGGCAACAAGGTTGTAGAAGTTGAAGGCATCAGCAAATCGTTTGGTGATCGTACCCTGTATAAAGATTTATCATTCGTTGTACCGCCTGCTGCGATCGTGGGTATCGTCGGTGAGAACGGTGCAGGTAAAACCACACTGTTCCGTATGATGACCGGTGAGCAACAACCGGATACCGGTTCTGTGGTACTGGGTGAGTCGGTGAAAGTGGCTTATGTGGGTCAGATTCGTGACACGCTTGATGACAACAAAACCGTTTGGGAAGAAGTTTCTGGTGGTTTAGACATCTTGAAGATTGGCGAATACGAAATTGCATCTCGTGCATATATCGGTCGCTTTAACTTTAAAGGCCAGGATCAGCAAAAACGTGTCGGTCAATTGTCAGGTGGTGAGCGTAACCGTTTACAACTGGCGAAAATCCTGCAAATGGGCGCAAACGTAATCTTGCTCGATGAACCGTCAAACGACCTGGATATCGAAACCTTACGTGCGCTTGAGGATGCCATTCTGGTGTTCCCGGGTACTGTGATGGTGATCTCGCATGACCGTTGGTTCCTGGACCGTATTGCAACGCACATTTTGTCATTTGAAGGCGAAACACCTGAATTCTTCACTGGTAACTATGCTGAGTTTGAAGAATATCGCCGTAAGCGTGATGGTGATGATCTGGTTGCGAAGCGTCAAAAATACCGTAAAATTGGTGTTTAATCCCTGATTTTAAAATAAAAAACCAGCCTTCGGGCTGGTTTTTGTGCTTATAGGGTGGTGGGTAATGACTTAGATTTCCCACTCATGATTACATTCGCGACATTTCCATTTCTTTTGGGTCTGCATGAAGGCCTGCATGGAAATTTTAAAATCAGGCAAATCTTTATAGAATATAAAGCCTGCAATCAAAGAAAGAATAAAGACGATGACGGTTGCAGTCTGTAAAGTTGTACCTGCACCATCACCAAAGATCCACATCGCGATACTGATGATCACCAGCAATAATAATAGGAACAGGGCGGGCACCAGAAACATCAGGCTTTTAGGAACCACCGGACGTGGAGCTGCTTGACCTGGCTGGGCCACCGGCATGATTTTCGGGCTTTGACACTTAGGGCAACGATATTGCATTACAACTCCAAAATTCTAAATTACTGATTATTTTATCGGAAGATGCGAAGAAACCGAAATATTGCCCAACATAAAATATACAGGCAATAAAAAACCCAAGTCATAATGCTTGGGTTTTTTAAAAGACCACTTCAAAAGTAATCTTGAATATGGCGTCCCTACGGGGATTCGAACCCCGGTTACCGCCGTGAAAGGGCGATGTCCTAGGCCTCTAGACGATAGGGACAATTGAGGCGTTACACAGCTAAAGCAAGACTTGATTTGGTGGAGTCAAGGAGGATCGAACTCCTGACCTCTACAATGCCATTGTAGCGCTCTACCAACTGAGCTATGACCCCAGTCTGTGTGAGCGCTATATTAGGGATATCGCGCTCACACGTCAACAAAAAAATTAATTAAGCTTGATCAACCGCTTCATTTTTCGGCAATTTTAAGCTTTCATTGAGTTTTTCCCAGACTTTCAGCTCTTTTTTGCTTGGGCCACCGACAATTTCCAGCGCATGACGTAAACGTGCGAAGGTCAAATCAGGGCCAATGGTGACCATAGTCTGCATCACCGGGGTAGACGCAGTTGAACCGGCAATGGCAATAAAAAAGGCCGGCATGAAGTCACGCAGTTTAATTTCCATTTGTGCTGCCAAATCCATCAAGGTTTGGCTGACCGTGTCGTTGTTCCAGGTGAACAGGCTTTCTAAACGCCAAATGGCAAACTGCAAGCTCTGACGTACCTGTTCGTCAGACAGTTTTTTGCTGACAAACTGCTCCTGAGTCAGTGTCGGGAAGTGGTTGAAGTAATGCGCAGACCAGTTCACTGCTTCAGACAGCAAGTTGATACGTGGTTGAATCGCAGCTGCAATTTCTTCTAATTTGGCACGGTCTGCTTTCCATGCCAGCAGCGTATCGAGCAATTCAGCAGGAGAAAGGGCTTTGATCCATTGACCATTGAGCCAGTTGAGTTTTTCAACATCAAAGATTGGACCACCGAGTGATACGCGTTTGATATCAAAATGTTCAATCATTTCTGCCAATGTGAATTTTTCACTTTCATCTGGCATTGACCAGCCCATACGACCCAAGTAGTTCAACAAGGCTTCAGGCAGTACACCGATATCTTTGTAATAGTTGATTGAAGTTGGGTTTTTACGCTTAGACAATTTTGATTTGTCCGGGTTGCGTAGCAGTGGCATGTGACACAGTACCGGCATCTCCCAACCGAAATACTGGTACAGCAACTGATGCTTCGGTGCAGACGGAATCCATTCTTCACCACGAATCACATGCGTGATTTGCATTAAATGGTCATCCACCACGTTGGCCAAATGATAAGTTGGCAAGCCGTCAGTTTTCAGCAGAATCTGCATGTCGACCTGCGCCCATGGAATCTCGACTTCACCACGCAGCATGTCATTAAATTTACAAATACCTTCAGTCGGTACTTTCATGCGAATCACATGTGCTTCGCCAGCAGCCAAACGACGCTCGACCTCTTCTTGAGAAAGGTTTAAGCCTCGACCGTCATAACGTGGAGATTCACCACGTGCTTGCTGTTCAGCACGCATTTGATCCAGTTCTTCGGCAGTAGCGAAACAGTAGAAGGCATGACCTTTTTCAACCAGTTCCAGCGCATAGTTTTTATAAATATCCATGCGTTCTGACTGGCGGTACGGTGCATGTGGGCCACCCACATCTGGACCTTCAGACCAGTTGAGACCGAGCCAGCGCAATGAATCCAGGATCATTTTTTCAGATTCAGGTGTTGAGCGCAGTTGGTCGGTATCTTCAATACGAAGGATGAATTCACCCCCATGCTGTTTAGCAAAACATAAGTTAAACAAGGCAATATAGGCAGTACCTACATGAGGAAAACCTGTAGGAGAAGGTGCAATACGAGTACGAACAGTCATAGCCGGATATAATCTAGAATATAAATTTGGTTCTATTATAGCGAAAAAGCCACATCACTTAATGCTTTATTCAACATTCAGTGATGTGGCTTTAAATCCTGCTGTTATTCGAGTTGGTTAAAACTGATTAAGAATGATCGCTAGAAAATATGCTTTGTACGAAGCGGGTAAAGCAATAATTTTGTGCTGCAAAGAAATTTTGTGAAGGTGCGACTTTCAGCGCAGTTAAGACTTTAAGATTATCGTCTGTATGCAGGGTTTTTTCGCTTTTTTGTTGTTGAATTGCTTTTTCAATCGGCGATGTCTTGCTTTCAACAGTAGTGACTGAGGCCTTCTGCAAATCTGTCTTCACAACGACGGCATGACCCAGTTGAATCGAAAACAGCATGATCAGACTTAGGATGCTAGCTGTGAATAATTTAAATTTCATATCCAAACTTCCTCCTTGCTTCTGGTTGGTTTTATTCTGTTAAAAATGTTTTTTTAATACTCCGTCTACAATTTAATCACAGTTGATTATAAAGAAGTAGAACCAAGTCACATTTTTTACAAAAAATTAATATAATATCTATGGAAAATTACTAAAAATCGTAATTCTCTCTTTTGGCGGCCTATTTTTAACAGACAACTGTGAAGAGAACGTGAAGAACTGTCTTATATTGTAGCAGGAGATTAATTTTTTAGCAGAATATGTATCCAGGTTTAATTGTTAGCAGATATCTCAAAATCAGAAATAGATCATCAATATTATTATAAATACATGATTGTTATATTTATTTTTTATTTATACAGTGTGGTTATCTCAATAATGAGTCACATAACATGAAAAAAATAATAGCAACCGCAATCTTGACAATATTTACTGCAACCACCATGCAAAATGTAATGGCCAAAGATTTCCTGAATGTCTCCTATGATCCGACCCGTGAATTTTACCAAGAATATAATCAGGAGTTTGGCCAGTTCTGGAAGCAGGAAACCGGACAGACAATCAATTTTAAACAGTCACATGGCGGTTCAGGCAAGCAGGCACGTTCGGTCGTCGATGGTTTGCAGGCCGATGTGGTGACTTTGGCTTTGGCCAATGACATTGAGGAAATCGTCAATGCCGGTTTAATCGAGAAAGGCTGGCAAAAAGAGTTTTCAAATAATTCAGCACCGTATACATCGACAATCGTTTTTTTGGTGCGTAAGGCTAATCCCAAGCAAATCAAGGACAGGAATGATCTGACCAAACCGGGTGTCGAGATTATTACGCCTAACCCGAAAACTGGTGGAGCGCCACGTTGGATCTATCTGTCTGCTTGGGGCTATGCGCTGAAACAGCCCGGTGGCAATGATGCCAAAGCCCGAGATCTGGTCAAAAAGCTTTATCAAAATGTCAAAGTGTTGGATTCCGGTGCCCGTGGTTCACTGACGACTTTTGCCGAGCGCGGTATTGGCGATGTACTATTATCTTGGGAAAATGAAGCCTTGCTGGCAACGCAAGGTCTAGGTAAGGACAAGTACGATATCATCTATCCCTCTATTTCAATTCTGGCCGAGCCATCGGTGGCGATCGTTGATAAAAATGTGAATAAAAATGGCAATGCCAATCTGGCGAAAGGCTATTTGAATTATCTGTATTCCCCGAAAGGGCAGGAGTTGGCTGCGAAATATTTCTTCCGTCCACGCGATGCTAAAGTGGCTGCCAAATATTCCGCCCAATTTCCGAAAATTCAAACCTTTACCATTGATAAAGTCTTTGGTGGTTGGGAAAAAGCGCAAAAAACCCATTTTGTGAATGGGGCGATTTATGACCAGATTTATAATGAAAAGCGATAACAAGCTTGAATCTAAATTGAATGAAGAAAACGGATAAAGCGTTATCCGTTTTTTTTATATTTAATGCATAAAATTCTATATATTCGAAATAAGTGAAATGACTGGCTATATTTTGTTTTTAAAAACAGATGATTAAGAGCAAAAAACCTTTGATTATATCGTGTTGTGATGTTGTAGGTTGAATTGCGATAAATGATTTTATTTCATATAGTTATATCTATACAAGATAAACTCCCGTGCGCTCATGAAAAATCAATTAAAATCCTTATTTAGCGTTGCCTTATTGGCTACAGGTCTAGGCTTGACAGCGACTGTCTCACAGGCGGCTGATCGTCAATTTCTAAACGTGTCTTATGATGCAACCCGTGAATTCTATGATGAATTCAATAAATCATTTGGTGCTTACTGGAAAAACCGGACCGGTCTGGATGTGAACTTTAAACAGTCACATGGTGGTTCGGGCAAGCAGGCACGTTCGGTGGTCGATGGCCTAAAAGGCGATGTGGTGACTTTGGCGCTGGCCAATGACATCGAAGAAATCATGAAATCTGGTCAGATTCAACCCGGCTGGCAAAAAGAGTTTCCGCATAATTCTGCACCTTATACCTCAACCATCGTGTTTATGGTGCGCAAGGGCAATCCGAAGGGCATCAAGGACTGGAGTGATCTGACCAAGCCAGGCGTAGAAATTATTACCCCCAACCCGAAAACCGGTGGTTTGCCACGTTGGGTATACCTGTCTGCCTGGGGCTATGCCGAGAAACAGCCGGGGGGTAATAAAGCCAAAGCACAGGACTTTGTCGGTAAACTCTATAAAAATGTCAAAGTGATGGACTCAGCAGCACGTGCTTCGATGACCACGTTTGCTGAGCGTGGCATTGGTGATGTATTGCTGACTTGGGAAAATGAAGCACTGGTTACCCAAAAGACTTTGGGTAAAGACAAGTTTGATATTATTTATCCGTCAATTACGATTTTGACCGAGCCATCGGTGGCCATTGTCGATCGTACCGTGGATAAAAATGGCAATAAATGGTTGGCAACAGGTTATATCAACTACCTGTACTCCCCATTGGGTCAGGAAATGGCAGCCAAACATTTCTACCGTCCGCGCAATGAGAAAGTATTAGCCAAATATTCAGCACAATTCCCGAAAATCAAAACCTTTACCATTGATGAAGTGTTTGGTGGCTGGGCCAATGCACAGAAAACCCATTTTGTGAATGGCGCGATTTTTGATCAGATCTATAACTCAAAACGTTAATCTGCTGATTTGAAGACGAATTACAGATAAACAGGCCTCCCTTGCGGAGGCTTTTTTATTGACGACACTCAAATAAAAACGGTTTTCTCTATGGAAAGTAATATTTATCTACAAAAAGTCGTTTGGAGCTTTGCTGAAACAGGGTGATAATGTGCAGTTAAATTTTTCGCCCTATTGATTGAGTTTTTATGTCACATATTTCTGTATTACTTCACGAAACGATTGATGCCTTGTTGGCAGGTCGCAATACGGGAATTTATGTAGACGGTACTTTTGGTCGTGGCGGACATACCCGTTTATTGTTATCAAAATTAGATGAACATGCACGTGTGTATGGCTTTGATAAAGATCCTCAGGCCCTAGAGACGGCAGCAATCTTAGAACAAGAGGATCCACGTTTTAAAATTATTCATGCCAGCTTTGCCGATCTGAAAGACGCACTGGCTGAGCTTGGGATTGAGACCGTGGATGGGGTGATGGCAGATTTAGGCGTGTCTTCGCCGCAGCTGGATCAGGCCGAACGTGGTTTCAGTTTTATGAAAGATGGCCCGCTAGACATGCGCATGGACAATTCTCAAGGTCCAACTGCAGCAGAATGGCTGCTTGAAATTGAAGAAGAAGCACTGGCCAATATCATTTTTAAATACGGTGAAGAGCGTTATAGTCGCCGGATTGCCAAAGCCATCAAGGCGGCAGGGCAGATTGAGACCACGGCTCAACTTGCGGAAATTGTGAAAGTCGCGCATCCAAAATGGGAAAAAAATAAGCATGCTGCGACGCGTACTTTCCAGGCGATTCGTATTGCTATTAATAAAGAATTAGAAGATATTGAAATCTTCTTGCCTCAAGCAGTTGAGGTTTTAAAACCTGAGGCACGTTTGGCCGTAATTAGCTTTCACTCTCTGGAAGACCGTTTGATCAAACAATTTATTCAAAAAGAATCTACATTAGACGAAGATTTTGGCTGGGGAATGCCGGGGCAGCAAAAAGATACACGACGTTTAAAGAAGGTATCCCGCGTAAAAGCCAGTGACGAAGAAGTCAAAGCCAATCCTCGTTCACGTAGTGCATGGCTCCGGGTCGCAGAACGTTTAGCTTAATAGGCACATCATGAAAACTGAAGTGGTTGATAAAAAAACAGAAAAGTTGTGGCTTAAACAAGCCTGCATCTATCTCGTTTTGATACTGATGGTCTTCATCAGTGCAGTCTTTGTGGTATTTCAGGTGTTTGAATATCGTCAGGACACCAGAAAATTGAGCACTTATCTGCGTGAGCGTGATGACCTGAATGCAGATTGGGGTCGTTTGTTAATTGAACAGCAAACTTTTGGTGCAACTGCGCAGATTGGCACACGTGCTGTTACCCAGCTGCGCATGTATTCTCCCCCGGTTTCACAAAGTGTCGTCATTTCTTTACCACAAACTTCAGATGAGAAAAAATAAGGCTAGCGCTCGGACATGATAGACAAAAGAAAGAAGCAAGCGGTACGTAAAAAACAATCAGTTACCGACAAAAACGCCTCAAATGTGTATATCAATCGTTTCTATATCATGTGGGCGGTGGTGTTGCTGTGTTTTATTACACTGATTTGCCGTGCCTTCTATGTGCAGATTATCAATAAGGATTTTTTGCAAAATAAAGCCAATGCCAATATTTTAAGAACCAATACCATCAAGGCCATGCGTGGCGTGATTTATGACCGTAATGGGGTGCCGCTGGCGATCAGTACGCCGATCATGAAAATCGTGATTGATCCACGTGACTATTTTGACAATAAAAAACTCTATGACGAGACCATACTGGCACTGGAAAAAGAGCCAGATAGCCGCAAGTTGAAACGCCAGTTGCCGGATAAAAACCTGAATCTGGATGAACTGGCCGATGCAGTCGGTATGGATCGGGCAGAACTACGCAAAAAAATGCAAGAACGCCCGCGTTCTCGTTATCTGATCCTGAAAAAAGAAGTTCCGCCACAACAGGCTGAACTGATCATGAAGCGTAATTTTCAAGGTGTGTATACCGAGAAAAACTACAAACGTTATTATCCGCAGCCACAGCCCAATTCACAGATTATTGGTCTGACCAATAGTGAAGGCACCGGGATTGAAGGTCTGGAAATGCAGCTCAATACCCGTCTGGCAGGTGAAGATGGTGAGCAGCAGATTATCCGGGATAAAAAAGGCAACCGGGTTAAAGAGCCGGAAGTGATTAAAGAAGTCGAGCCGGGCGAGAATATCACCCTGAGTATTGACTCGCGTCTGCAATATATTATGTACCGTGAACTGACTGCGGCAGGTGTGGCCAATAATGCCCGTTCTGCGACTGCGATTGCGGTCGATGTGAAAACCGGGGAAATTCTGGCCTTGTCATCTTGGCCATCATATAACCCGAATGATAAAAATGGTCTGCTGAACAAGGATGCCATGCGTAACCGTGGTGCAGTGGATTCCTTCGAGCCGGGTTCGACCATGAAGCCCTTCACTGTGGCAATGGCCCTGGAAAGTGGTAAATATACGGCCAATTCAGTGGTCAACACCACACCGGGCAGTATGCGAATTGGCAATCACACCATTCGTGATACGCATAACTATGGTCAGTTAACACTGGGCGGTATTATCCAGAAATCTTCGAACGTGGGTGTCGCCAAACTGGCCTTGTCTTTGCCGTATGAAACTCTACCCACTTTCTATAAACGCTTGGGTTTTGGCTCACGCTCAGCAGTAAGATTCCCGGGTGAAAGTGCCGGTCTGATCTTGCCACCAAGTAAATGGAATGTGTCAGAAGTGGCAACCATGTCCTATGGTTATGGCCTGAATGCTACTGTGCTGCAAATGGCGGATGCCTATGCCATGCTGGCCAATAAGGGTGTGAGAATGCCGCTGAGCCTGTACAAGCTGGAAGAACAGCCGCAGGGTGAGCAAATGATTGATGCCAATATTGCAGATCAGGTCTTGCTTATGCTGGAAGTAGCAACTCTGCCTGGCGGTACCGCCACGCGCGCGACAATTCCGGGTTATCGTGTGGCAGGGAAAACCGGTACTGCGCATAAACTGCGTGCCGATCGTAAAGGCTATTCTACCAATGAATACCGGGCTTTGTTTGCTGGCGTAGCGCCCGTGAGTGATCCGCGTATTGCCATGGTGGTGGTGGTCGAAAATCCGCAAGGCACCTATTACGGCGGTACGGTATCGGCACCGGTATTTGCACGCGTGATGCAGGAATCCTTGCGTCTGCTAAATGTCCCTCTGGACAAACCTTTAGAATCTCCCAAAGTCCAGTAAATAGGTGATCAATGTCTATTACATTTAAAGATCTCTACGCCGTTCAGGATACTGCTGAATGGATGACCCAAGCCTTTCAGGGTTTCGAACTGGATAGCCGTAAAGTTAAGGCAGGGCAAATTTTTATTGCCCTGACCAGTCTGTCACAACCAGAAAAAACGGCAGTATTTGCACAAAAAGCTTTAGAGCAGGGTGCCTTAGCGGTGATTTCTGAAATCGAATTGGATATCTCACCCAATCTGGTGGTTGCTAATGTCCGACATTTGATGGGACAGTGGCAAAAACAATACTTACAAGCCAGCCAACCTGTTCAGGCTGCAGGTATTCTTGCAGTGACTGGTACCAATGGTAAAACCACGATTTCACGTTTGGTTGCGGAATTGTTCATGTTGCAAAGCAAAGCTTGTGCAGTGATGGGGACGACAGGTAACGGGATTTTACCAAATCTGGAAGCCTCGTCACATACCACGCTCGATGCTTTGCAATTGCAAAATGCTTTACATGTTTATGCTCAAGCCGGTGCTAAATTTGCCTCGATTGAAGCCAGTTCGCATGGTCTGGAGCAAGGTCGCTTGAATGGCTGTGATATCGAGATTGCGGGCTATAGTAATTTAAGTCGCGATCATCTGGATTATCACGGGACGCTGCAAGCCTATGCAGAAGCCAAATCTGCTTTATTTAAATTTGAAAGTTTAAAAGTGGCTGTCATCAACCTGGATGATGCGCATGCTCATATCATGATTGATGCAGCGCGCAACAATCCCTCACAGCCAGAAATTTTGACCTATTCAACCCGTCAAGCTGCGGATTATCAGGTTCAGGATATTCAATACAGCATTTCAGGTGCGGCCTTTAAGCTGAAAACGGCTTCTGCTGAATATGTTGTGAACAGTCCGCTGCTTGGACATTTTAATATTGAAAATCTGGTCGCCAGTCTGATCATGGCAGAGCAGGCCGGATTTGATTTAAGCAGCTTGATTGCGACTGTGCCACAGCTTAAAGGTGCACCAGGCCGGATGCAGGTGCTGCGTGATGGCGAGCGCCTATTTGTAGTGGATTATGCGCATACACCTGATGCCTTGACTCAGGTTCTCATCACTTTAAAACGTCATGTTTCACAAAATCTCTGGGCCGTCTTTGGCTGTGGCGGCGATCGTGACCGCGGCAAGCGTCCACTCATGACCCAAGCAGCATTAGAAGGTTCGGATATTGCGGTCTTGACTTCCGATAACCCGCGAACCGAAGATCCGGCACAAATTTTTGCCGATATGAAAAATGGCATCGACTTTTTAGGCAAAAGCTACCATGAAATTCATGACCGTCGTGAAGCGATCAAGTTTGCCGTTAAACACGCGCAGGCAGGGGACATCGTAGTGATTGCAGGCAAAGGTCACGAAAATTATCAGGAAATTGATGGTGTACGTCACTGGTTTGATGATGTGGTCGAAGTGCAAGCTGCGATTGATGCCCAGCATCACAGCACAGATTCAGCTTATCCAGCGTATTAGGATTCAGATATGCATACCTCAACAACCAGTACCGTGCCACTTGCACCTTGGACAGCAGAACAGCTTGAACAAGCGACTCAAGGCAATTGGCTCAATAATAAAAAACCGGCAGACGCCATCAAACGTATTCTGACCGATTCGCGTGATGCTGAACAAGGGGATGCTTTCCTTGCGCTGCAAGGTGAGCGCTTTGATGCCCATGATTTTGTGGCACAAGTAGCAGCAAGCGGCTGTCAGATTGCGATCGTCAGTCGACCGCTCGATATCGATATCTGCCAGCTTGTCGTAGACGATACCCGTTTGGCACTGGGGCGGTTAGGCGCATACCGTCGTCAGCAGAATTCTCAGCTCAAAGTCATTGCCTTGACCGGCAGCAGTGGCAAGACCACCACCAAGGAAATGCTGGGGAGCATCTTGTCTCGTCTTGCGCCGACATTGATCACGCGTGGCAACCTGAATAATGACCTCGGCGTACCGGTGATGTTGCTCGAATTACGTCCCGAACATCAGTATGCAGTGATGGAGCTGGGTGCCAGTCATCAGGGCGAAATTGATTACACCTCAAACATGGTACAGCCGCATGTAGCCGGGATCATTAATATCGGCACTGCGCATTTGGGTGAATTCGGTGGCCGTGATGGCATTTGTACTGCCAAATCTGAAATTTATGCGCATATTACAGAAACCTCGATTATTCCTGCCGCAGATGATTTTACTGAAACCATTCGTCAGGCGGTCAAAACTGAACAAAGCTTAAGTTTTGGTGCCGGCGGTGAGGTGTATGCCAGCGATGTCGTGCTTGATGCGCAATCTTCTACCTTTACCCTGCATACACCACAAGCTTCGAAAACAGTTCAGCTGCCCTTTGCCGGTGAACATAATGTTGAAAATGCCACAGCAGCAGCTGCCTTTGCTTTGGCAATCGGGATTGGTCTGGATGATATTGTGGCCGGTCTGGAGCAGGCTGTGGGTGCCAAAGGCCGTTTGAATTTTATTCAACACAAACAGTATTTGCTGATTGATGATACCTACAATGCCAATCCTGGTTCAATGCGTGCAGCAGCTGAAGTTTTGGCACAGCAGCAGGGCATTCGGGTCATGGTGACCGGTGATATCGGTGAACTCGGTTCATCGGCTGCGATGGAACATTATAAGCTGGGTCGAGATCTGGTCTCGGTCAAAGGCATTAACTTTGTGGTGGCTGTGGGTGAATTTGCACCTGCCGCACAGGAAGGTGCACGTAGTACCCAATATGGCAAGAAAATGCAGGCTTTCCTGAATCAGGAGCAGGCATTGTCATTTTTAATTCATTTGATTGAAACACATCAACCTCAGCCGATGTCATTTCTGTTTAAAGGGTCGCGTTATACCCATATGGAAACATTGATGGCTGCATTGATGGAGAAACTCTAAATGCTGTTATGGCTCTTTGAACATTTGGCGGGCTTTGACAGCACGTTTCAGGTGGTTCGTTATTTAACTTTACGTGCGTTGCTCAGTGTCCTGACGGCATTGACCATTGGTCTGGTGCTGGGTCCTATCATGATTCGCAAGCTTCAGGCACTCAAATATGGTCAGGCGGTCAGCTCGTATGCCCCTGAAAACCATGCCAAGAAAATGGGTACACCGACCATGGGTGGGGTACTAATCCTGCTTTCAATCGGTATTTCGACCCTGCTTTGGGCGGATCTTTCAAATCCTTATGTCTGGATTGTACTGGCGGTGATGGTCATCTTCGGTGCCGTGGGTTGGGCGGATGACTGGATTAAAATCCGTTATAAAGACAATGCCGGTCTGCCTGCGAAGAAAAAATTCTTCTGGACTTCGGTCGGTGCATTGGGAGTCGGTATTGCCCTGTATGTGATTGCACAGCAGCAGACCAATCCGGTACATACCGCGAATATGCTGGATCTTTTGATTCCATTCTTTAAAGATTTGACGATTCCGCTGTCGGCTATTCCACTGGGGATTGGCTTCATTATTTTCACTTATTTTGTGATCAATGGTGCATCCAATGCGGTAAACCTCACCGATGGTCTGGATGGTCTGGCGATTATGCCAATTGTACTGGTTGCAGCAGGTCTGGGTGTATTTGCTTATCTGGCCGGAGACGTGCGTTTTGCCAATTACCTGCATATTCCCTATGTGAAATATTCCTCTGAACTGGTGGTGATCTGTGCGGCGATGATTGGTGCCGGTCTGGCATTCCTGTGGTACAACGCCCATCCTGCGCAAGTGTTTATGGGTGATGTCGGTGCTTTATCGCTGGGTGCGATGTTGGGGACGATTGCCGTGATGGTACGTCAGGAAATCGTCTTTGCGATTATGGCGGGTGTATTCTTGGTCGAAGCGATTTCAGTATTCTTGCAGATTGGTTCATTAAGAATGCGCAATAAACGCGTGTTCCTGATGGCACCGCTGCATCATCATTATGAAAAGAAAGGCTGGCGTGAAACTCAAGTCGTCATTCGTTTCTGGATTATTACAATTATGCTGGTGGTTTTGGGTCTAATGACCTTAAAATTGCGTTAAGAGATGCATTGAAAAAAGTCGGCGCAGGCCGGCTTTTTTGTTTTGGAGAGAATGATGAATTTACTCATGTGCCCAGTCTGTCGCCAGCAGTTGAGCTTAAATGAAAGAACATGGCGATGTGAGAATTATCATAGCTACGATGTGGCCAAGCAAGGCTATGTGAACCTGCATGTGGTGCAACATAAACACAGTAAAAATCCTGGGGATACGCCTGAGTCCGTCCAGGCACGTCGTGCATTTTTGAGTGCGGGTCATTATGCGCCTTTGCAACAGGCCGTGGTGGAGAAGCTGCGAGAGCTGTGTATTGAAAATCTTTTAGATATTGGTTGTGGTGAAGGCTACTATACTGATGCCATGCAGACTGAAGTGCTGCAATGCGTCGGGGTGGATATTGCCAAAAATGCCGTTCAGGTCGCGGCCAAGCTCAATAAAAATATCACCTGGGTCGTAGGAACCGGGGCGACTTTACCGGTGCTGGATGGGTCGATTGATATGTGTACCAGCCTGTTCAGTCCGATCCCAAAACAGGAAATTTTACGGGTTTTAAAAGCTGAAGGTTATTTAATGGTGGTGACACCTGCGCCACAGCATTTATATGCGATGCGTGAGGCACTTTTTGAAGAAGTGAAACCCCACGAACCGCAAAAGTTTGTTGAGCAACTGCAAGATGAGTTTGATCTGCTCAGTGAGCAGGTGATTGATGCCCCGATGACTTTGCCACAGACAGATTTAAAAAACCTGATTGCTATGACGCCGTATGCTTACAAGGCCAAACCTGAACGCCGTCTGGCACTTGAACAGCAGGATCAGTTTAAATTGCTGGCGCAATATCAGATCTATCTGTTTCAGAAAAAATAAAAATTCACCGATAAAAAAGCCCTCATTGTTGAGGGCTTTTTTATACTAGTTTGTCGGTTGTGGTTATTGCACTTCTTGAATCAGGTTTTCTAAAGCGTCCACTTTGCTTGGTTGAAGCGGCTGTTCTGGCGGAGCAGTTGTTTCAGCAGCATCTGGCACAGCAATTTCCTGTCCCGGCAGATCTTCGAAATCTGTTTCTGTCCGTTTCGGGACGACCACAGGTGCCGGGCGGTAAAGCGCAGTGGCCATTGGTGGTGAAGGCGGATCATTCTGCGCTTCATCACCCTGAACTACCTTGCTTCGATTCACTGGTGCCTTGGCATTACGGTCTAAACGCACCCATGCTTCTGGCTGACCTTTTAAGGCATTGCCCATAAAGTCGGTCCAGATTGGTAAGGCTGCCACACCACCATATTCACGGCGTCCCAAGGTTTTAGGCTGGTCAAAGCCGACCCAGGTGATGGTAACCAGTTTGCCATTGAACCCTGCGAACCAGGCATCTTTGGCGTCATTGGTGGTTCCGGTTTTGCCCCCAATATCATTTCGCCCGATTCTTAATGCCGCACGGCCGGTACCGTGCTGAATCACATCACGCAGAATATTGGCCATGTCATAGGCAGAGCTGGATTTTAAAATACGCTGTGCCTGACGATAATTACTGTCTTCAGCAGAGACTTTGGGTGCAGCCTGTTTCTGTTCTAGACTTGTATTGTTGATTGCAATCGCTTCGTCATCTGCGGTCATGGTGTCGGCAGGTTGAGCAGGTTCTTCTTCGGTATTGATACATGAAATACAAGCATATTCAGGCTGAGCCTCAAAAATGGTATGACCATAGGCATCTTCAATACGGGTAATGAAATGTGGCTGGATCCGGTAACCGCCGTTGGCAAAAGTCGCATAACCTGTCGCCATCTGAATCGGCAGAACCTGAGGCGTGCCGAGTGCGATGGTGTAGTTACGCGGAATCTGATTGTCCTGTAAACCAAAATCCATAAACAGCTGACGGGTACGTTCAATCCCGACAGCCTGTAATAAACGCACTGAAACGGTATTGCGCGAAAGATAAAGTGCGCGGCGTAGCGGGATCATCCCCAGATAACGGCCATCTGAATTACGAGGTGTCCATTTGCCAATGGTAATTGGCGCATCATTCACCATGGTATGCGGTGTCATGCCTCGTTCTAAAGCCAGTGCATAAACAAAAGGCTTAATCGTAGAGCCGGGTTGACGCCAGCCCTGGATTGCACGGTTAAATTTCGACTGATAAAAGTTGTATCCGCCCACAATGGCTTCAATTGCACCATTATTTGGATTGATGGCAATCAACTGTCCTTGCACATTTGGAATTTGTACCAGCGACCACGAGGTTTTATTCTGATTCGGTCGTAAACGTATAATATCTTTGACTTTGACAATCTCGGAAGCTTTGCTAGGCGCACCACCTACACTGTTGACATTGCGAAAGGGGCGCGCCCAAGACATACCGGACCACGGTACAGTTACCGTGGTGCCATCCTGCATCAACGCTTCAAAACTGGAATTGCCAATCTTGGTCACTTGAGCAGGGTAGGTGTTGGCATAGGCACGGAAATTTTCCAGCGGTTGATCATGTGCTTCAGCACCACGCCAGCCATGTCGACGGTCATAAGCTTCCAGACCCTCTTGTACCGCCTGTTCTGCATAGGTCTGGCGTTCACTATGGATGGTGGTATAGACCTTGTAGCCAGAATCTACCGCCTGTTCGCCAAAGTTTTGTACCAGTTCAGAACGCACCATCTCACCGACATACGGGAATTTATTGCGGGTACTGCGGTCAGGCATATCCAGATTGATGGGTTCAGCAATCGCTTGTTGATACTGACTCTGGTTCAGATAGCCCAGTTGCAGCATACGTCCTAAAATCCAGTTGCGACGTTCGAGAGCACGTTTGGGGTTGGCCACCGGATTATATCGAGAAGGCGCTTTAGGTAAGCCCGAAATCATGGCCATCTGCGCAATCGAAAGCTCTTCTAAACTCTTGTTATAGTAAATTTTGGCTGCTGCTGCGATCCCGTAGGCATTCTTACCCAAGAAGATTTTATTCACATAGAGTGTCAGAATTTCTTCTTTAGTCAGGCTTTGCTCAATCTTACGGGCCAGAAAAATTTCAGTCAGTTTACGCTTGAGTGTTCGTTCAGGGCTGAGATAATAGTTTTTCGCCACTTGCATGGTGATAGTGGAACCACCGGTCTGCACATCCGAACCCGTGATACTTTCACTGACTGCACGGCCTAAGCTTTTAAAACTGATTCCGCTATGCTCGAAAAAGCTGGAATCTTCAGCGGCGAGGAAAGCATGAATAAACTCGGATGGAATTTGTTCATATTTCACGGGAACAGAAAGCTTGCCACCATACTCAGCAATTAATTCATTATCTGAACTAAAAACTTGTAAAGGCTTTAATAAAGGCGCCTTTTTAAGCGTGGACATTTCAGGCAAAGATGGGGCAATATAGAGATACATGCCATAGAAACCCATCGGAATTGAGATCAGGATAATGATAATGATCAAAAAAAATGGGTGAACAAGGCCTGAACAAGATAGCTTTTTCATAACAAGTAAGTTTTAATAAGAGCTAATGGCGAACTAATTGCCGATCAGTATATCCTTTAGATATACATATTGTTAGATGAGTTATTGTATCTATACGCCAATCTCAACTTTTAATTAAGTTTTCCAACTGTAAAGGAGGATTACCTAATGGCTTTGTTGCACAAAGATTTGAAATGCAAAGCGCCCCTAATTGAGCCAAATTTAAGGCGTAACTTGGGTAAGTGGTCGACCTAATTCCGTAAATCTGTTAAGGACTGCTACACGTGCATGGATCTCATTCACTTGGCTATCAAAACTCCTTGCACTGAGTTTATCTCCTAATAATTTGATGCAATGCATCTTAGTTTCAACCAAACTTCGCCGATGATAGCCTAACCATTTTTTCCATAGTGTCCTGCCTAAACGCTTAACTGTTCGAAGTAATTCATTTCGCTCTAGCGAGCTACTCTTTGTATCTTTCCATGGTTTCGCATTTTTTCTAGGTGGAATCACCGCATGCCCTTGCCGATCTGCAATGACCTGACGGCATTGCTTGGTGTCATAAGCTCCATCGGTATAAACAGAGTCAATCTGCTCATCTTGTGGAATCTGATTAAGTAAATCACCAAGCACCTGTGAATCACTGACATTATTGGTTGTAAGCTGAACTGCTCGTATTTGTAGGGTTTTAGCATCTATACCAATATGAAGTTTACGCCATTGGCGACGATATTCAGGTCCATGTTTCTTGCGCTTCCATTCGCCCTCACCTAGAAACTTCATGCCTGTAGAGTCCATGAGTAGATGCAGCCCATCGCTACTTTTTTGGTAGCTGATTACAATATCAATATGCTTTTGTCTTCTACAAAGCGTGGTGTAATCTGGAGCTATCCAATTTAATCCGCAAAGTTTAATCAGACTTTGCACAAAGCCAGTAACCATACGTAAAGACAGACGGAATAAGGATTTAATCATTAAGCAGCATTGGATGGCTGCGTCGGAGTAGGTTTGATTTCGCCCTTGTTTGCCTTTTGATGGAGCATACCATTGCGTAGCAGGATCAAACCAAATGGCAATATTTCCGCGACTCATAAGTGCTCGGTTATATGTGGGCCAATTGGTTGTGCGGTAGATTTTGTGTGTAGGCTTCTTCATTTGAAAATTATATCGCTGAAAAAGCCTTTACAGATAGGTTTGTGCAACAAAGCCTTGTCATACTAGTATTGAACCAATTTAAACCAACTCTAATATCAAACTCCTTGTAGGACTGATGATTTAGCTTCTACACGGCTTTGTTGCACAAAGCCAATGATATGTAATGATCTTAAAACAAAAAAGGCTTGAACCCTTACGGTTCAAGCCTTTAGCTGAAGATCTTGGAAGATCTTCGGATTTACTTTTGAATTTTGGTGGGGTGGCGTCAATTAAACTAAACACATAAACAGTTGATATAATTTAAAATAAATTTTATTCAACCAAACACCATACAAAATACCATACAAAAGCATTTTATTTAAATCGCAACTAACTCAGCTATTTTTTCCGCAACTATCTCCAACGTATCTTCAGATGTATCAAGACCACTTCTTGAAGCTAACATTGGACTGACATCTCTAAGTGCCTCGTACGTTGTATTATGTACAATTGGAATCAAACGGTTACCAGCTAGAAGAGTTGAAAGCTCTTTATCTGCTACACCTTCTTTAGGTAAGCGCGACAACAAAGCTGGTGTTACCAAAACGAGTCCAACTTTAGAATTAGCCAAACCTTTATCAATTGCTCTCATCATTGGAACACCCAAACCAAGGTCTTTTTCACTAAACCAAACTTTTACACCAGCAGCCTCTAGAAAATCGTGTAGTTGTTTAGCAGATTCCTTACGATCATCCCATGCATGGCATAAAAACACATCACGAAGGTCAGGCTGCTCAGAAGCTTTTTTCTCGATTACCTCTCTGACAGGTGTTAGGGATGTTACTTCATTTGTCGTATATACAAGAGAGGAGCCTGTTTTAGCCCAGCGAGGTTTTGAAACACTTTTTGAACTCCCACTGCCCCCAGCTCTACTAGAATCACTATAGGTGCTACTAGACCCATTATAAGAACTACCAGAACTATATGATGATGAGTAAGAATAACTACGAGAACGAGAACCATATCTGTTACGACATGCTGGGCAAGCCGCAGCAGCTGCAGCAGAACTATGGCCTCGAACAGGAGCTGTACATCTAGACATTTATTTTCCTTTTTTATGATTTATTCACATTTAGGTTTTAATTAAGCGATTAGCCTATTTTACAACATACTACTAACAAACTAAAAAATAAAAATAATTTTATGAATAACTTAACAAGCTGATATAGCTTCTTCGATTAAAATATCATTACCACAAAGAACAGCGAATTTAAATTATTAGCTTCTTTCAAAGACAAGGCTCGTCCCTAAGGGATCGAGCCTAATGCATTTGTTAACGCTCTTTGTTGAGCAGATGATTACGCCTGTACTGGCGGTTCAATTTTTTCATGCCGACTTAGGCCATATTCCATATCATATTTCTACTGCTAGGCAATAGTTTTATGCTTGTCTAATCTGGAAGAACAAGCCACGATTTTTTCATGCTGGTGTAGCATTATCCTGATTTAAGTCTCAGGCAAACCCGTATAAGTATATTTTCATCAGTGACCAAACTTCAGAATACTTACACTGTACCAATCTCGGCCTAGTCAGAGAGACCAATCCCCGACTGAGAAACACGACCAGTGTTCCATTAACCTTTCTTTTCTACATATTGTCCAACATGCTCACGCATGTGCCGACTCAAGTTTTCGCAATGAGCATCCCGACTGAAAAAAATCGAAATGTTTTAGGATTCGCTTTAAGCTAGCTATCTCATTTAATACAAATCTTACTATTAAGATTTGTATCACAATTTCCGCAAGTAAATACTTGCTTTATATGCGCTACTCACCATCGCTCCCACACTGAAAAAAATACAACAGACTTTTAACCAATTTAAGCCTTTTTATTCAGTGCTTCCCAAGTTATTTCAAAAGTGTCTTAATGTGCAGACCGTTTATCCTCTCGCCTGTATACATGCTTCCTGTTTCCCCCGACCGTAGTTCCTTAAAAAATATCGGGATATGATGTATACACAACTTTGTAAAGGGTAAAACTCTTACACTCCAATCAGCATCTATCGATTAATGCCGTTACACGTTTAAGCTATCCAGCGACCCATTCAGCTTGCGCAAAATGGTGCCAGCTTTTCCAGCGTTAGCCTCAAAGCCCTAGTACCTTACGGCACTCTCAGCAGCCATCGTGATTGGAAATGAGCATACTTTTCCAAGTAAAAAAACTTGTTCGATCAAGCACACACATTCAGCTATTAACGGAGACTATCGCACATCCTATGCTGCTCCTGACTGTATCACTTTGAACAGGGTTTCAATGTTCCACTATTTTCATAATTTCACACCTAACTTGGCTATTACTAACCAAATGACCATTTCACGATAAATCGCTTATAGGCTCCCGTTTCCTTGTCGCCCAACCACTTTTTATTTGCTTGGAACTCTTAGAAAGTGAATGAACGGATAGAAAAAGGATATTGCAATCCTCTAGCCCCCGTTGCAACGTACCGAGCGAGGTTTCCCCAGCAGTCCGCTACATCGGCAGTATGAAGATGGTTAGTCTTATACTCAGGGCAATATGTATCAAAGTTTTTGAATGGTGGTCAGCCATTCAAACCACTTCAAAAAAAGAAAGTTGGAATGGATGGTCAATCCACAATTCGATTGATATGCAGCCATATTATCAAAGTTAATTTAATATATCAATAATATTGATATATTATTTAAACAAGTATAAGATTTGCTGATCAAGTTTCGTAATGCGCACTAGGAACTACTTTATTGTCACCTTACAACGTGAGGTGACAGTGCTAGCGCAATTTGATTAATGCTGATTGCTGACGCGCTCAGCAAAATGGGAAATGTAGAGAAAATTATTGTTGATGAACAATTCAAAAATGGATGAAGAAATTTGGACTTAAGTGGATTGTTGATTGACATGAAAAGTGCATAGTTGGATGACATAAAATGATTGATTACAGCCCCCACACAAAATACACCGCACAAAAAATTCAAGATAAGGTCACAAGAGGATCATATTTTTACTGCAAATTTATAGTGCAAACTGAATTAGGTAAAATTGATATTGAAAAGATTATTCATAAATTAACCGAACGATATTCATTAAATTTAACCAGTCGGCAAAGAACATATCGACTAAAACAAGGATTACCTGTTGCTGATCTCATTGTTCAAGACATTCTTTATAAAGATGCATGGTTATTTGTCTTGTTGATCAAAACCCCTAATAGCCATCGTCACAGCAAAGAAACCATAGGCAAAGTGACTTCAACAACCATATCAGCATATACATCAAAAGATAAAATTGCTGAACTTGAACCTGTCATCTGGGACAAAATTACAGTCGGGCAAGAATTAACTTTTATCCGTCAATACTATAAAGACAATGAACAATTTAATTTCATATTGAATAAACCTTATCTATGCTTAGATTTTGGGAAATGTGAGGCTGAATTAGTACGGTTAAGCCATAAAAAGTATGCTGAACATCAGACTAAGTTTTACCGTAAAAGTAACAAGAATTTCTCATGGACGTGGCGATTTAAGAAAACTGAAATAGAAAAACTAAAAAGAGAATTAACCCAAATTCTCAATCGAGTGATTTCACAGAAAGATCAGACCAAAGCGCTCAATGATCTTCTTGCATGGCAGAATTATTTTAAAATTTATGCTGTATTCAGAGGCAATCGACAACAGGCGGGACGTTTATATACCTTCGGGAAACTATTCTTTTTCAGTCGGAAAAGACAACGATGGGATCAAGCACAAATGCCTGTGATGGACTTAACAATAATCGCGCGTTATGAAACCTATGCGGATTCTTATACTGAGTATTGTATGCGTAGATATTTTTATGAATCCTTTGAAACAGAGCTTCCACGTGAAATTTCAAAAACTGAAGATTGGACATTAATTAATGCGTATATTGATGCTGAATATGACCAACTTTAACAAACCGTCTTGTTATTTATTTTACTTATAAATATTCTTCCAAGCATCTGTAATTCTGATATAAGACTTAATTTAAATTATGATACTTAACCTGTTAATCTTTTTAAAATCCAAATAAAACCTTATATATCAATATTATTGATATGCATTTAGTACGACAAATCCTGTCTTTCTATATCCAATTTTGCTGAAAAAACTTTAATTTTCGGTACACTAGTCATGTTTTATTCATTTCATCGGACATGCATAACAATGACCCAAGTACAACTGCAACAATTACAAAAACAACTTTGGAATATTGCCAATACTTTGCGTGGCACCATGGGCGCCGATGAATTCCGTGATTACATTCTGGGTTTTATTTTCTTTAAATATTTATCGGAAAAGTCGGTGAACTTTGCCAACGAATTGCTCGATGGCGAAGACCTCAGCTTTTTAGAATTAGATGAAAATAATCCTGAGCATGTGCCATACATCGAAGAAATTAAAAAGAATACCATTGCCGAAGTGGGTTATGCGCTCACACCCAAACAGCTATTCCATACCTTAGCCGAGCGTGGTCGTCAGGGCGAATTCATTCTGGATGATTTAACTGCGACCTTAAAATCAATTGAACAAAGTACTTTAGGCACCGACTCTGCCGATGACTTTGCCAATCTGTTTGAAGATTTAGATCTAAACTCGACCAAGCTTGGCAATAATGCTAATGACCGTAATGCACTGGTGGCGAAAGTCCTCAGTCATTTAGATGACATTGATTTTGATATTAGTAATACCGAAGCCGATGTACTGGGGGATGCTTACGAATATCTGATTGGTGAGTTTGCATCAGGCGCGGGCAAAAAAGCGGGGGAATTCTATACCCCACAAACGGTATCGACTTTACTGGCGAAGATTGTCACCCAAGGCAAAGACCGTTTACGTTCAGTCTATGACCCGACCTGCGGTTCAGGTTCGTTGTTGCTACGGGTAAAACGTGAAGTGAAAGATGTCGATATGATTTACGGTCAGGAAATGAACCGTACCACCTACAACTTGGCACGCATGAACATGATTCTGCATGATGTGCATTTTGCCAAGTTCGACATCAAGCAGGAAAATACTTTAACCCGTCCGCAGCATTTAGACAAAAAGTTTGATGCGGTGGTGGCGAATCCGCCATTTTCTGCAAAATGGTCTGCCGATCCGTTATTTTTACAAGATGAACGCTTTGCTGCGTATGGCAAACTGGCGCCAAGTTCTAAAGCCGATATGGCTTTTGTACAGCACATGCTGTATCAACTGGATGACAACGGCACGATGGCGGTGGTGTTACCGCATGGCGTTTTGTTCCGTGGTTCGAGTGAGGGCGTGATTCGTCAGTATTTGATTGAACAGATGAACGTGGTGGATGCGATTATTGGTTTACCCGCCAATATTTTCTATGGCACGTCTATTCCGACCTGTATTTTGGTGTTGAAGAAAAACCGTGAGCAGAGCGGCAATATTCTGTTTATTGATGCCAGCAATGATTTTGAAAAGCAGAAGAACCAAAACAAGTTATTGCCTGAGCATTTGGATAAGATTGTTGCGGCATTTGAAAAGCGTGAAAATATTGAAAAATATGCGCATGTGGCGACTTTGCAGGAAGTGAAAGACAACGATTACAACCTGAATATTCCGCGTTATGTGGATACTTTTGAAGCGGAAGCCGAAATTGATTTAGATGCGATTGCAAAACAGCTTCAAGCTTTGGAACACGACAGCCAAAAGACTGATGCCATCATTGCAGATTTTTGCAAAGAGCTAGGCATTGTTTCACCGTTTGCGGAGGTGAAGTAATGGCTGCTCCAAAGTTAAGATTTAAAGAGTTTGATGCAAATTGGTCTTTGAGTTCATTGGGTAAGATGACCACTTATTTTAAAGGCTATGCTTTTAAATCTGAATCTTATAAAGATTCAGGAATCAGAGTTATTCGTGTGTCTGACTTAGGAAGAGAGTCAATTAAGACAGATAATGATTCAATTTATATTGATGCTAATAATGCATCAGCTTATGAGAATTGGATTATTAAAAAAGATGACATCATAATTACAACAGTAGGTTCTAAACCACATTTAGTAGATTCTGCAGTTGGTCGTCCAATTTATGTAAAAAATAATAATGAGGGTCTATTAAATCAAAACTTATTAGTACTGCGTCCAATCGATAAAACAGTAGATTCTTATTTTATTTACGCTCAGTTGTTAGATAAAAAGTACTTAACACATATTGAACTTATTCAAAGAGGAAATGCAAATCAATCAAATATTACTGTTAAAGATTTGCAAGATTTTGAAACGTATATAACTTCCAAGAAAGAACAAGCCAAAATAGCCTCTTTTCTATCGAACGTGGATGAAAAGATTAGCCAACTGAACCAAAAACACGAACTGCTTAGCCAATATAAACAAGGCATGATGCAAAAGCTGTTTAGTCAGCAGATTCGCTTTAAGGCGGATGATGGGAGTGAGTTTGGGGATTGGGAAAATATTTCGGTTAAAGAAATTTTCGATGTAACTAGGGGGCAGGTTTTAGCGGTTTCTAATACGGTATCAGTTGCAGATACAGATTATAAATACCCAGTTTTTAGTTCTCAAACTAAGCAAAAAGGTTTGATGGGATTCTATAAAAAATATTTATTTGAAGATGCACTAACATGGACAACTGATGGCGCTAATGCAGGTGATGTAAATTTTAGAAAAGGTAAATTTTATTGCACGAATGTTTGCGGTGTTTTATTAAGTAAGAAGGGATACGCAAATCTTTGTATTGCTGAAATATTAAATAAAGTGACTCACAAATACGTTTCCTATGTCGGTAATCCCAAATTGATGAATAATGTGATGTCAGAAATTCCTATTACTATCCCAAGTAATTTAGAAGAACAAACCAAAATCGCTAATTTTCTATCTGCCATTGAGCAAAAAATTGAAGTCGTGACACAGCAAATTGAACAGGCTAAAACTTGGAAAAAAGGCTTGTTGCAGCAGATGTTTGTGTAGGGAAAAACATGAAAATATACAGGGGAGTAAGTAAAACTAAATTTGAAAATGATGATAAAAAACTTGTAGTAAAGGGTAGAAGAAGCCAAATTGAATTACTTGCTGGATCAGAGGAATATTATGCAGGTAATGATATTTTTCGTATCGGTGCAACTGATCAATATAATGCAGCATATTTACACAATTACGATTCTCAGATATCAAATACAGCCTTTATTTCATGTACTACAAATTATGAAGTAGCTAAAAAATTTGCAACTTATGAAGGATATTCCGATGGTTATATTTTTGAGCTTTCGATTCCAGACGAAATAACTAATGTCGTTGTCATAGATGATCATAACAAAGCAGCAACTAACCCTCATGAGTTTGAAGTTCTGTTAGATCTAACAAATTATGATTATACAGTTCCTCAAGAATGGATTGTAAATATAGAAGAAATTACAGGTAATCTAACGTGACTATCCAAAGCGAATACCAACTTGAAAACGAACTGATTAGCCAACTGCAACAATTAGGTTATGCCTCAGTCACGCTCAAGGACGAAAGCCAGCTACTATCCAACCTGAAGACCCAGATTGAACGTGCCAATGGACTTGCGCCACTGTCAGGAACGGAATGGAAGCAGGTCATTAGTTTTCTCAATACAGGTACTGTATTTGAACGGGCTAAAAATTTACGTGACCAGTTTCCTGTTAAATTTGATGATGGTACCAGTAAACACCTTTTTTTCCTGTCTGATGATCCTAGCAAAAATATTTATCAGGTCACCAATCAAATCACCATCGACCACCGTGACTATAATGGCAGAACCAGCCGTTTTGATGTGACCTTACTGGTCAATGGTTTTCCTTTGGTACAGATCGAGCTGAAAAAACGCGGCATGGAAATCGCCGAAGCCTTTAATCAAACCCAACGCTATATTCGTGAAGCCTATTGGGCAGGGCAAGGATTATTTGGTTTTATTCAGCTATTTGTCATTAGTAATGGTGCCAATACCCGCTATTACTCCAACGGCACCACAGGCATCGAGTTTGCCTTTCCGTGGGCGGATGTCCATAACAAACACATCAATGAAATTGTCGACTTTGCCGAAGCTTTTTTCAATCAGCAGCATCTGACCCAAATGCTGACTCAGTACATGGTGCTGCTAGAAACCACCAAAAGCCTGATGGTGCTGCGTCCCTATCAGATTTATGCAGTACAGAAAATTGTGGAGCATGTGCAAAACTCCGATCAGAACGGCTATATCTGGCACACTACAGGTTCAGGCAAGACCCTGACTTCATTTAAAGCCAGTCAAATCATCATGCAAATGCCTGATGTGGAAAAAGTCCTGTTTGTGGTGGATCGTAACGACCTCGACACGCAAACCTCACGCGAATTTAATGCTTTTAAAGCCGACAGCGTCGACAGCACCGATAACACATCGACCTTGGTAAAACAGCTCGATCAACGTCATGACAAACTGATTGTGACCACCATCCAAAAGCTCAATCGGGCCATCAGTACCGAACGTTATTTAGAATCGATTGATTATCTTAAAAATAAAAAAGTGGTCTTTATTTTTGATGAATGTCATCGCAGTCAATTTGGTGAGACCCATCAGAACATCAAAAAATTCTTCAGCAATGCACAAATGTTTGGTTTTACCGGTACGCCTATTTTTGAAAAGAACAGCCAAAGCAAAGCAGGTTTAAAGCTCACCACAGATTACCTGTTTAATGAGTGTTTGCATAAATACGTGATTGTTGACGCCATCCGCGACCGTAACGTCTTGCAGTTCCAGATTGATTATCGGGGTAAATACACCGCCAAAGGCATGGCGACGAATGAAAGTTATGAGGAAGATGTAGAAGGCATCGATACAAAAGAACTGTATGACAACCCGCAACGCCTAGAAATGATTGCCCGCTACATTGTCAATATTCACGATACCAAAACCCGTAATCGTGAATTTACCGCGATGTTCTGTGTTAGTTCGGTCGAAACACTGACCCAATATTACGACCTCTTTGAAAAGGTGCAGGCTGAAAAGCAAATTGAAGATGAAGCACAAGGTCGGATATTTAAACCGTTGACCATTGCCACCATCTTTTCCTATGCGGCAAATGAGGCTGTACCGACTGATGACTTAACTGGCTTGATTCATGAAGAAGCCGCAGATATTCCAAGTCAGGTCAACTCATCCAGTCGGGATAAGCTGGATCGTTACATTGCCAATTACAACCGACAGTTCAAAACTAACTACAATTCAGGTGATCAATTTTATGCGTACTACCGCGACATTGCACAGCGCGTAAAAAACAGACAGATTGATATTCTAATCGTGGTCAATATGTTCCTCACGGGCTTTGACTCTAAGCCGTTAAATACCTTGTATGTCGATAAAAACCTAAAATATCATGGCTTGATTCAAGCATTCTCACGCACCAACCGTGTCTATAACGATAAAAAACCATTTGGCAATATCATCTGTTTCCGCAATCTGAAACGCGCTACAGATGAAGCGCTGGCGCTATTTTCCAATAAAGAAACGACCAAGATTGTACTTGTTCCCAGCTATGCGGAAATCGAACAGGATTACCAAGCGGCGGTGAGCAAATTGTTTGCCTTGACGCCCAATTACCAATCAGTCGATGACCTTGTCACAGAAGAGCAGCAACTCGAATTTATTAAAGCCTTTCGTGAAGTGATGCGCTACAACGCGCAATTACAAACTTTTATTGAGTACGATCAAGACCAAACACAACTCGATAAGCAGCACTTTGCGAATTTCGCCTCTAAGTATGCTGACCTATGCCGTGCCGTTAGAAAGACCACCAAGAAAGAAAAAGTATCGGTATTGGATGATGTCGATTTTCAGCTGGATTTACTGCACAGTGACCGTATCAATGTTGGATATATCATCAACCTGCTACAGCTTGTTGTTGATACAGACTCAGAGGACAAGCGTCAGAAGTACCAAGCGCAAATTTACGATTTAATCAGTAGTGATATTAGCTTGCACGATAAGCAAGACCTGATTCAAAAATTCATTGAAGAAAACATGCCTAAGATGATCAATGGTCAAAGCGTACAAGATGCCTTTGCACAATTTTGGGATATCGAAAAAGAACAGGCTTACCAGCAGCTTTGTGAACAGGAAAATCTAAAGCCTGAAGCGATGAAAGAAGTACTCGATCACTATGAATATACGCATCGTTTGCCACGTAAAGAAGAGTTGAAAGACTTACCGAACTATAAAGTAAAACTTTTTGAACGGGATAATGTCTTCACTAACTTGCTGGTCAAGACACGGCAGTTGATTGAAAGGTTTTATACTGGTTTTAATTAAATAATACACTTCAAAATGTGACTTTATTTCCAGAGAGTAAGCAGTGAAATTAGACTATATAGCAGGAACCGTGATCACTCATGATTAAAAATATGGATTCTTTCAAGCTGTCCTATGTGTATTTCTTTCCAGTGGCCTTTTTCCCATTTTGGAATATCTATCAATTTAGAAATGATCCAGATATTAAATCTTGGTTATTTAGAAATTTACTTGTCAGTTTTATAGTTATTTTGATTCCACTTTTTCTTACTTTAAGCATGATGATTACTAAGGTTTTATACAAAGATCAGGATAAAAATACAGAATATCGCTCAATAGGTTTAGGGTTACTATGTTTTTTATTTCTCACAGGAAGCAACTATTACCAATTTCAGAAATTTACAGTAGGAACAGACCTATCCATTGACTATTACCGAATGGCTATAATGATGAGTTTTCTAATCGCTTGTTTTATATCAAGTCTATATTTCATATTGAAATATAAAAAATACTCACAAAAACAATCAGTTAATTTTAATGTAAAAACAATGAGGTTTATGGCGAGTACTTCCATCTCCTTCTTTATATCAGTAATCACCATTTTTATTATTTAAATTATAAAATTGTTTAACTTTTATAATTTAAATAACTCCTCAAAATTTATTAATTGATAGGTTTATTATGAATAGTGAAGAAATTGCAAAATTATTTAACTTAGATCAAGTTGATTTTGAAAAATGTATAAGTTCTGAAGAGTATGAATCTAAATTATTAAAACAAGCAGATGACGCTTTCTTTAATAATTATTTTAAAAATGAAGAAATATTATTTGCTGCTTTTGATTTTTACTATTCTATAAAACTACTAGAAAATAATGATAATTTAATAACACTTAAAAACTTATTAAATAACAATAAATTATTAAGATATTTTCAAAGTGAAAAATTAGGAATTTTTGGTCTTATAATTATAATAACAGCATTTGATAAATCCACAGACTATGATATTTACAATATTGAAAATGAGGAAAATTATAAAAATAATAAAACCCAGAAAATATATGATAATTACATTAAATTCACTAATGAAACAGAGGATTTTTTTGATTTTAAATCATGGTTTAAAGATGAAATTGAATTAATGACAGCAAATTTATATTTATCATTAAGAGCAATGATTGTTCAAAATGAAAAACAAAGAAAAATTTGTGAAAATTTAATTTTAAACAATTTAGACCTAAAAAACTTATCGGATTTTGATTATATTTTTAATACTTATATTGATAATATTAAACAATCAAATATAAATAATAAAGAATTAGTTGATAGAGAAAGAGATTTAAAAATTAATAAATTCATTAGAAATTTATATAACATGTTTAAATCTCTTAAAAATCACATTCTTTCCAGTGCTATTATTTGTGAAATAGTTTCAATTATATATGATCGTCAAAAAGATAAAGGTAAAATAATGGATTTAATAGATAAAGGAAATCCTCATTTTACAATTACAGAATATGAGAAAAAATATATACGTGATCAAGATCATAATATTATTGCGATGGAAATCGTTAGGTACGGACTCAACAATGACTCCCCCACCTAGTCAAAATCACATATAACAATCTATGTCAAGACCATCTAATCCTGTTTTTTTTGTGGGTTTAAGAGCATTACTCTTTTTTTGATTATTTATAAAAATGCATGTATCTACTTTTTACATGAGAATTGAAATGCTAAAGACAAAAAAAGAAGTCTGCGAATTATTAAGTCTTACACGTGATGGTCTGACAAAGTTACAACAGAAAGATCCATCATTTCCTCGACCTATAAAATTTTCAAAAGAACGTCAAGCTCATGCATATTTTGATATTAAAGAGCTACAGGAGTGGCTTGAGTTAAAAAAATCTGAAAGAGAGGAATATTAAAATGAGTAATATTCTTTTATCTGAATTATCTAAAGATCAATTGATTGAAAAAATTGAAGAATATCCAATTTATGCGTTTCCAAAAATAGTTGCTAATGCGATTCAAAAATCTGCTTATTATCATCATGTTCCTGTTGCAGTCGCGGCTCAAACATATTTAGCTCAAATGTCATTTATCGCACAAAGATTTATTAATGCGCCAAGCGATAAAAAAGAAAGTGGACAGCCAGCAAGTTTGGCTGTATTGACAGTGTTTCCATCAGGCGAAGGAAAAGATGTATGTAAAGATGATGCTGCAAAAATTGCAATCGAAGTCGATAATACGAATATGCAAAGTTATAATGAAGAAATAACAGCATGGAAAATAGCGCATCAAAAAAATAAAGGTGAACGTCCGATTAGTCCTCAATCTATTTTTGTAAGAGCAACCACGCAAGGTGTATTAAAGCATATGAGTATTAGCCCTTCTACAAGTTTTATTTGGAGCACCGGCGAAGGCGGTTATTTATTTGGCGGCTATTCTCTGCAAAGTGATACAAAATCAGATGCTTTAAGCACATTAACAGATTTAGTTGATCGAGGAACAGTAACTACAAATTTAGGAGGTGATGATAGTACTCTTGTTATGAATAAACGCTTTTGTCTGGATATAGCGGTACAAGACGTTGTTGCACGACCATCTCTTGAAAATGAAATGTGCAAAAAACAAGGTTTTTTTGCAAGATTTTTATTTGCTGCACCTGAATCATTGCCTTTTAAGCAAATCACAAAAGATAGTCGTAAATTAAAGTCTTATGATGATAATGATATAAATATGTATTGGAGCTTATGTCGAGAACTGCTTGACCCAATAAATTTAGCTATTGATACAGCTGAAAGACAAGTTATTATGAAAAATGACGAAGCTGACGATATTCATATTGAATATGAAAATTATATTAATTTTGAATCTCAAAAAGATGGTTTATATTATTCTATTCAAGCAAATGCAAAACGAACAAAACAATATGTTTTAAGAGTTGCGGCTATTCTTTCTTTTTTTGAATCTAAAAATATAATTGATGCCAAAATCATGAGAAATGCTATTGATATATGTAAGTATTCTCTAAATCAATGGCTAATATATTATAATAAGGGTGAAAAAACAGATAGTGAAATACTATTTTCTTGGATTAAAGAGCAATATAAACGTGGAAATAAAGTAATTTTAAAATCTAGCATTAATCAAAATGTTAGGAAAGTAAAAACTGCTCAATTAAGAGATGCAGCCCTAAAATACTTAATCGAAGCTGACTATATCAATATAGAAGAAATCGGAAAAAGAGAATATATTTCATTGACTAATAAAGCTCTTGAGAACATCTAAATTGCCTAAAACAACTAAAATATATACATGGTAAGGCTTTGAACGTAGATTGTAATATCTAATGAAGTCTAAATTGTCTAATGCTCAATTTGAGCTTAGACAATTTAGATCATCTTAGACCTTAAAATTCAGAATGTAAAACTAGAGTAGGTATAGCGCCAATAAGATTTTAGACAAATAGATCATGTCGCTCTAAGATGCTAAATCATTTTCATCTTTCAACATATCAAGAATAAATAATTTTAATTGAGATACCTTAACTTTGTCAGAAGTCAAAGTATTTAAATTATCGATGACATCAAATTGCTCAGTATCAAAATTAAAATGCTGATCATTTATTAATGCATCCAAATAATCTGCCCAAATTTGCATCATTTTAGATCTTTGTTTTAAATAAAGAGCTTTATTATAAACGCCTTCAACTCCACCAACAGCATGAGCTAAGGCAGTCTCAACATATTCTTTTCTAAAGCCTTTTTCTCTCAAAGTAGTACTTAAAATATGCCGAAACCCATGCGGAGTCTGGCGTCCTTGGTAACCTAATGACTTTAAGGCTTTATTAAATGTATTATTGGAAATGGGTTGTTTCTTGGTACTTCTGCTAGGAAACAAGAATAAAGAATCACTAGTGATTCTTTTTAGCTCGTTAAGAAGTGATAAGGCTTGTAGTGGTAAAGGGATAATATGCTCTTTCCTTTTTTTCATTCTATGTGCAGGAATAGACCATAGATTTTCCTGAAAATCAAATTCCTCCCATACAGCTTGCCTCATTTCTGATGGGCGGGTACCTAACATAATACTCAATTCTAATCCAATAGCCGTCATTCTATTTGGATATGCTCGTATTTTTTTCAATAATTCTGGCAGCTCTTTTTCTGAAACATGTGGCATATTTTGCTTTTCATGTTTGTCCAAAAATTTTGTAATACCAGTGACTGGATTGTAATCTATACGACCTGTAACTTCTGCAAAATCATAAATCTCTCTGCATAATGTACATAGCCTTTTACCCATTTCAACAATAGGTTTTTTTGTTTTAGGGTGTAATTTTTTTTGAATCGCTTGAAATAACTCTAACCATGCCTTTTTTGTTATTTTTCTATAATCCAGTTTTCCCATGACTGGATAAATATGGTTTTTTAATGCGCCTTCATTTCTAACTCTCGTCGCCTCTGTCCATGTTTTAGTTAAACAAAACTCTATAGCTAATTGCTCAAATGTGAATGAGTTGCTTAATAAATCGGCTTGCTTTTTATTTTCTCTATCAATTTTTGGATCTATCCCCTCTGAAATTAATTTTCTCATTTCTTCTGCATTTTTTCTTGCAAGTTTTCCCCCGACTGACGGATATCCTCCTAAACCCAACCATGTCCACTTACCATCACTTGGTCTTTTGTATCTTAATTCCCAGCGTTTGTTTCCTTTACTATGAACAGTGAAATATAGATTATTGCTATCTTTAACACGGTACTCTTTTTCTTCAGGCTCTAAACTTGCAAGAGTAGTATCAGATAAAGGATATTTTTTTATATCGACTCTTTTCATCGTTAAAGCCTTGTATGGTGATTTTATTACAACTCACAATATACATGGCACCATACAAACAATACAAGACTATACATATTCGTTGCTATTTATGTATATGCATAAAAAAAGCCTTAAACACTGATGTTTAAGGCTTTTTTAGTCATATTTAGTTATGTAACTTCATATGAATTTAAGAATTTGGTGGAGGTGGCGGGAGTTGAACCCGCGTCCGCCAGCATTACGCTCGAGAATACTACATGCTTAGATATCGTCTATTGTTTTAACTCTTTGTGACCCGACGAACAGGATACAAATCGCGATCCTCTTAGTTTAGTACAAAGCCCCGAGGCTTGGCTTTATACGGACTTGTGTGCGTGCGCTTCAGTCGGACTCTCTAACCACAAGTATTCGGAGAGGCGGACAAGCTGCCCTTAGGCAGCTAGAGCGTATGATTCGTCGTTTGCGACTAAAAAATGCAAATTTGATTTACGAGAGAAAATGCGCTCTCGGCATGCATCTATGAGTTTCATCACCAGCGTCGAAGCCAGAAACACCCCCAAAGTACAAGGCAATCATAGCATAGATGTCAAAAATTACGATGCATTTTCTAAACATTTACACAACTTGATGCGCTTAATTACATTATTGCGCTAATATTTTACTTTTCAAGCCGAATAACAGAAAAATTATGAGCTATTTACTGGCCCTAGATCAAGGAACCACATCGAGTCGGGCTATTATTTTTAATGAACATGGACAAATTCAGGCAACGGCTCAACGTGAAACCCATATTCAGACGCCACATTCAGGTTGGGTCGAACAGGATGCTCAGGAAATCTGGAGCACGCAGATTGCGGTGGTACAGCAAGCGCTTGCTACGGCGCGTATTCTCGCCAAAGATATTAAAGCCATTGGTCTGACCAATCAGCGCGAAACTACGGTGGTTTGGGATCGAAGAAATGGTAAACCGCTCGCGCCGGCCATCGTCTGGCAAGACCGTCGAACGTCTGACTGGTGTAACCAGCTGATTGAACAAGGCTGGATAACCAAAATTCAGCAAAAAACCGGTCTACGGATTGATCCTTATTTTAGTGCAGGAAAATTGGTCTGGTTTCTGGAGCATGTAGAAGACGTACGTGAACTGGCTGAACAGGGTCATGTCGCTTTTGGTACTATCGATAGCTGGCTGATCTGGAACCTGACTCAAGGCGCAGAACATGTGATTGAAGCCAGCAATGCTTCCCGTACCATGCTGATGAATCTGCATCAACAAACTTGGGACGAAGAACTACTGGAGCTGTTTCATATTCCTGCTTCGGTCTTACCAAAAATTATTTCCTCGGATAATTATATCGCTGACACCGCTTCAGGTTTACTCGGTGCCAATATCCCCATTACCGGTATTCTAGGTGATCAGCAATCTGCACTGTTTGGTCAATCCTGTTTTGAAGTGGGGAGCGCAAAAAATACCTATGGCACCGGCTGTTTTATGCTGTTCAATACCGGTCAAGACATCCAGCTCAGTCAGAATAAACTGCTTTCTACCCTTGCCTGGCAAGCGCAGGGTCAAACTACCTATGCACTGGAAGGCAGCGTCTTTATGGCAGGTGCGGTAGTGCAATGGCTACGTGATGGTCTCGGGATTATTCAAAAAAGCAATGATATCGAAAAACTAGCCTGTAAAGTTGAGGATACCGACGGCGTGGTTTTGGTTCCGGCCTTTACCGGACTTGGCGCACCGCATTGGGACAGTGAAGCGCGTGCCCTGCTCTGTGGCATGTCTCGTGGTACGACTCAAGCGCATATCGCCCGAGCAGCCTTAGAATCAATCACTTTTCAGGTATCGGATGTCCTCAGTGCAATGCAATCCGATATTGCCCACCCTTTAAAAGAATTACGGGTCGATGGCGGTGCCAGTAGCAATGACATGCTGATGCAGTTTCAGGCAGATATTCTCAATGTGCCGGTGCTGCGTCCGAAAATGCTGGAGTCTACCGCTTGGGGGGCAGCCGCCATGGCCGGATTAAAATCCGGAATATTTTCCAGTCTGGAGGAAATTTCGCAGTCTTGGCAACTTGAACATGCCTTTGAACCGAAAATGCAAAATGATGAGCGTGAAGCTCATTTAGCCAAATGGCAGAAGGCCTTAAAACGGGCCAAATCAGATCTATAACCTGTATCGATCTGAAGGTCGAAAGCTAAAAAAGCACTGTTAAACAGTGCTTTTTATTTTCTATCTCTTACCCTCAATAAGCATAAGATGCAATCGCTGTAGCAATTGGCTTATCTTCATCATTGACCATGGTCATACGCATGGTGCAGCCCTTACGCCCCAAACGTAAGGTTTCTGCCCGCGCGATAAAATATTTACCGCGCCCGGGTGCCAGATAATCCACCCGCATATCCACTGTCGCCAAACGCGAGACTTTTTTAATGGTGTCGGCAATGGTTTCAGGTTCGGCTTTTTTATATAACTCCCCCATCGCTACAATTCCACCGACACTATCGAGTACCGTGGCCGCAAGACCGCCATGCAAAATTTGAAACGCGACATTCCCAACCATAAAATCCTGCATTTCGACATAGGCTTCGATCTGGCCTTCCACCACCCGCATGCTCATACCATTATGCTTAAAAAAAGGAGAGCTATTAAAAGCATGTACCAACTGATTTAAGACCACATCAATATCCACCTTTGCCCCCAAGTGTATATTACCTGTCCAGCTTTTCTCTGTCTTAGTCATCACTCTGCTCAAATCCACCGCAATAAAAAACCGCTAATTTATGCCCAAAAATTTCAGTTAGGGCTACAATAGGTGCCTAGTTTAATACTGATTGCTGAGATTTTTATGACCTATACGTTCAATCGTCCCGCGTTTCCTGCAACTCGCATGCGTCGTATTCGTAAAAATGAGCATTTACGTTCTATGGTACGTGAAACGCATCTCAGTGCAGATCACCTGATTTATCCAGTATTTGTACTGCCGGGACAAAACCAGAGCCAAGATATTCCCAGTATGCCGAATATCCAGCGCCTGTCAGCAGACTTGCTGTTAAAAAAATCAGAGCGTCTGCTGGAACTGGGCGTCAACAAACTGGCACTGTTTCCAGTCACACCACAAGAAGATAAAAGCCTGACCGCCGAAGCGGCTTGGCGCGAAGATGGTCTGGTCCAACGCACTTTGCGTTTATTAAAAAAAGAACTGCCAGAAATGGTGCTGATTACTGATGGTGCACTCGACCCCTATACCACGCATGGTCAGGATGGCATTATTGATGAGACCGGTTATGTCTTAAATGATGAAACGGTCGAATGTCTGATTAAACAGGGCTTAAGCCATGCCGAAGCAGGCGCAGATGTATTTGCCCCAAGTGACATGATGGATGGCCGGATCGGTGCAATTCGTCAGGCCTTTGAACAAAATGGGCATATTTATACCTCAATCATGGCTTATTCAGCCAAATATGCATCCAGCTTCTATGGCCCATTCCGTGATGCAGTCGGTTCTGCCAGCAATTTAAAAGGCGGCAATAAATACAATTACCAGATGGATGTCGGTAACCGTGCCGAAGCACTGCATGAAATTGCGCTGGATATTCAGGAAGGCGCAGACATGGTGATTGTCAAACCGGGCATGCCTTATCTTGATATCGTCCGCGAAGTCAAAGACACTTTTGGCGTACCAACCTTTGTCTATCAGGTCAGTGGTGAATATGCGATGCTGGCCGCTGCCATTCAAAATGGCTGGTTATCTGACAGCGTGATTATTGAATCACTGATGAGCTGCCGCCGCGCCGGTGCCGATGGCATCTGGACTTACTTTGCCGAAGAAGCTGCGCTTAAACTGAAAGACATGAAGTAAAAGGATTTCGGCGCAATGCATATCGCCATTATCGGCGCTGGCATCACTGGGTTGATGTCGGCGCTGGAACTGCTTGAACAGGGATGTTCTGTCACGATTTTTGATCAGCAAGTTGCCGGGAAGGCTGCGTCCTGGGCCGGAGGCGGGATTCTTTCTCCGATGTATCCCTGGCGCTACCCCGCTGCAGTCAATACGTTGGCCCGGCATGCCAAACCGCTCTATCAGGACTGGAATCAAAAACTGCAGCCAGTGACCGGTATCGATTTCCAGATTCATGAAAGTGGTATGCTGATTTTTGATGAAGATGATTTTGAGCTTGGCTTGCGCTATGCGGAAAAATATCAGGACCCTCAGCAACAGGCCGAATTGCTTGATCAGGCTCAGCTACAACAAATCAATCCCCGAATTGATCAGCGCAAGTTCAAACAGGCGATTTACTTTCCGGAACTGGCCAATATCCGCAATCCGCGACTATTACAGTCGGTCATCAGCTATTTAAAACAGCATCCGCATGTCACCTGGCAAGAGCACTGTAAAATCACTCAGCTTAATATTCAGCAAGGCTGGGTAACGAGTGTGTCCAGTGAAAGTGGTCAACACTTTCAGGCAGATCAGTTTGTAATCGCCACAGGCGCATGGTCTGCAGGCTGGTCAGAACAGCTTGGCTGTGAAATTCCGGTACAACCGGTGCAAGGACAAATGCTGCTGTTTAAAACCCCAGAAAACTGGCTACCGAGCATGTGCATGAACAAGGTCATGTATCTGATTCCACGGCGCGACGGACATGTTGTATGTGGTTCCAGTATACGTCAGGTCGGTTTTGACACCTCGCCTTCTGCTGAAATCCGGCAAGATATTCTACAGGCTTGTCTGGAGATGGTGCCGGAACTGGCGGATTTTCCGCTGGTCAAGCAATGGGCCGGATTAAGACCCAGCTCACCCGATGGTATTCCCTATATTGGCAAAATCCCCGAATTACAAAATGCCTGGGCCAATTTTGGCCATTTCCGCAATGGCTTATGCATGGCCCCAGCCTCAGGCAAATTACTCGCTCAATTGATGCTTGAACAAACGCCGACCATTGTAGATCCACAGCCCTATGCTCCGGCCCGTCTATCGGAACCAAGCACTTTAGTGCTTTAGTGCTTTAGTGCTTTAGTGCTTTAGTGCTTTAGTGCTTTAGTGCTTTAGTGCTTTAGTGCTTTAGGATATTATGCAGCGCTTCTTTCAAGGTTGGATAATCAAACTGAAAGCCCGCATCCTGTAAAGCTTGAGGCTGTACATACTGACCGTTCAAGACCAGTTGCGATTGTTCTCCCAGCATCATTTTCAAGCTGCATGCTGGCAGTGGCAGTAAAGGTTTGCGCTTCAGTAGCTGTGCAGCAGTCCGGGCAAACTGTGCCTGACTGACTTTTTCCGGGGCAACCACATTAAAAATCTGCCCGGTCGTCGTTTCAAGCATCAAGAATTCAATCGCACGCAATACATCTTCTAAATGCACCCAAGTGACTGGCTGACGCCCATGACCAATCCGCCCGAACAGATTCAGTTTAATCGGCAATAACATCTGCGGCAGAATTCCACCACCTTTGCCAAAGACCACAGCAAAGCGAACAATTTTGGTGTTCTGACTGCTATAGGACAAAGCCAGTTGTTCCCACTTCGCACAGAGCTCAGACATAAAAATATCTTGTGGCGGGCTTTGTTCCGTACAGACCTGCTCCCAACGCTCGCTCGGGTCAATACCATAATAACCAACGGCCGAGGTCGAAATAATCCGTTTCGGTTTGATCTGGTATTTTTCTAAATAGTCAAATAACTGTTTGGTGGTGTCTAAACGGCTATCCAACAATTTCTTTTTACGCGCTGCCGTCCAGCGTCCCTGACCGATGCTTTCGCCAGCCAGATTAATCACATAATCAATCTGAGGCTGTTTTAATTCATCCAGCTGGTTAATCCAGTGAAAATCTGGATGCGGTTCAGATTGATTCTTGCGGCGGGTCAGCCCAATCACCCGATAATCACGTTCCAATAAAAAACGCACCAGATGACTGCCAATAAAACCACTCGCTCCGGTCACCAGCACTACAGGTTTATCCATAAGTCATTCTTAGCCCTGTTATTTTTTCTATTTAAATTATACGCAACTTATTCTGGGATTTTTCAATCAATGCCCTCTTTGTCGTGGTGAATTTGTATCCAGCCTGATGCGATCAATCTATCAAGATCAATCGTCATAAAGCCACCTACCTATCAGGCCTGCGGCGAATTGCCAAACATTTGATCTGCCATACGCTGTGCCTGCTTGCCATAGAACCAGTAAGTCAATAGATACAACGGAATCGTGATCAGCAAGAACATGATCAGCACAATACTTATAAATTGTGGCTGCTGTAGATATAGCAAAAAGTCCTGCCAGGCATTTGGATTAGAGCGCGTGGCAATCAGAATACCAAGTAACAGAAATAGCAGGTTATAGCCCCAATAGATCAGGCTAAACCCCAAGGTGAATTTTTTACGTTCCGACTGCGTTGGGGCACGTTTTTGCTGTTTTAAAAACTTAAATAAGATCCAGATCATGGCCACCAGATAAGGAACAATCGTCAGTACGGCGCCCATCCCCGTTGGCATCAGTGCTGCCAGCACCCCGCAAATGCAGGTAAAAATAAAGCAGATAATAAAAAACCAGATAAAATAACGGGTTAAAGGCAACATAAGAATCACTCAGTGACATTCATCAAGCTAGTATAAAAAAAAACAGGTTTTTTTTCATTTTATTGTCAACCATCGGCCAGAAGGTGACGTTATATAGGGTACAAGGTACAAAAATTTGGACTGGCATCCACGAATTTTTGCTGACCTTAGAGCTAAAGCAATAAGTCCAGTGTACAGGGAAATTTTGAATAGCAGCCAAAATCTTCATGTAACACAAATTTGACCGACGATTTCACATCACTCGAATCGTCGGTTTTTATTTTTTAAAATTCCGATTTTTCAGCCTGATGAATTGCATGACTGTTCAAGACTGGGTGATTTAGACATGACTATCCTGCCATTTTGCCTACTGATTAAAATAAATTCAGCCTGACATCAGCAACAATTCGCTGAAATATCTTTTTTAAGTAGATTTTTCCCTCAGCTTTTTCCTATAGTAGCAAGGCAGACATTTCAGGGTTCATCTACATGGCAGTTCATTTTCTTCACACTTCCGATTGGCATCTGGGGCAATTTTTCCATAACCATGACCGTGAATTTGAACATGCCCAGTTTCTGACCTGGCTGCTGGAGCAAATTAAAGCAAAACAGCCGCATGCCCTGTTGATTGCCGGAGATATTTTTGATGTGATCAATCCGGCATCCAGCGCGCAAAAGCAACTGTATCAGTTTCTGGCCGATGCACATAATCTGGCCCCGCACATGCAGACTTTGATGATTGCCGGCAACCATGATTCCGGTTACCGGATTGAGCAGGTTGAACCTTTTCTGTCTAAATTCAATGCCAAAGCTGTGGGAATTGTGGGCCGAACCGCAGAAAACACCCTGAATCTGGATCGCTTGCTGATTCCGATTTATGATCAGGATAAAAATATCATCGCCTGGTGTCTGACCCTGCCCTATTTACGCAGTGCCGAAATTACCGGGCTGAATGAGCATACCAGCAATAGCCAGAATGCGATTAGCTATCTGCATCAACAACTGATTGCCGAAGCCAAGGCCCGTAAACAGCCGCATCAAGCCCTGATTTTAATGTCGCATGCACATATGCAAGGTGGCGAAACTTCCGACTCGGAACGGCCAATTATTGTCGGTAATGAAGAAGCGCTCTCGACGGCGCTGTTTGATGAAGTGATTGATTATGTCGCACTCGGTCATCTGCATAAACCACAAAAAGTTGGTCAGCCGCATATCCGTTATAGTGGCTCACCGATTCCGCTGTCATTTAGTGAAATCAACTATCAACATCAGGTGGTTGAGGTCAGAATTGATCCTGAGCAAAGCCCGGAACAGCGCTTTCAATACGATGTTCTAAAAGTGCCACGCACCGTCGAGCTGTTCCGGATTCGGGAAAAGCTGGAAGATTTAATTGCTAAACTTCAGGCCTTGCCTGCCGGAGAAATCGAACAACTGTCGGCACGACATTTTCTGGAAATAGAATACACCACCGATGCGCCGCCACCAGTCGATTTACGCCAGCAAATTGAACTGGCTTTACCCACCAACCGTTACCGCTTGCTGCGCATCAGCCGGATTTATCAGCAACAGGCCGAACATACGCAAGGAGATTCGAAAATTGATCTGGCACCACCGACGCCGGAATCGCTGTTTTTGAATATCTGGAAAAAAATGGGCTATGAGCCGGATGATTCTGTACAACAGGATTTTCAGCGCTTGCTGGTTGAAGCTCAGCATGAACTTGCGCAAAAACAACACGCTTAGGATCGGCCATGAAAATTTTACGTTTGAGTCTCAATAATCTGGCCTCCCTCACCGGCACCCATCATATTGATTTTGAATCCAGTCCTTTGACACATGCCGGCCTGATTGCGATTACTGGAAAAACCGGCGCCGGCAAATCGACCCTGCTCGATGCCATGTGTCTGGCGCTATATAACGAAATTCCACGCCTGAAAGGTGCAACCGGCAGCCTAAAAGATGCCGGCGGTCAGGATGTTTCGATCAAGGATTCCAAGAACATTCTGCGCCGTGGCTGCGTGCATGGTTTTGCCGAGCTGGAGTTTATTGCCCTGGATAGCAAACGCTATACAGCACGCTGGGAGATTCGCCGGGCACGTCAGAAAGTCGATGGCAATCTAAAAGTAGATCGTTTTATCAAGTGCATCGATGATGATACGACGCTAACGCAAAAAATATCTGAAGTTACCCCCTTAATTGAAAAACTGCTGGGCCTGAGCTTTGAACAGTTTACCCGCGCGGTACTGCTGGCGCAGTCGGAAGTTGGCGCATTTTTAAAAGCCAAAGATCATGAACGTGCAGACTTGCTGGAATATCTGACCAATTCGCAGATTTTCAGTGAGGTCAGTAAAAAAGCAGCGGAAAAGCATAGTCAGGTTCGACAAAAGCGCCATGAACTGGAAAACTGGCTCGGTCATCTGGAATTATTATCCGAAGACGATATTACTCAGCTTCAACAGCAACATACTGCCTTCAACCAGATACTTGAGCATTTTAACCAGAGTGAAAAATTACTAGAAAATGACCTGAAATGGTATCGGCAGAAACATGCTTTATATACTGAAATTCAGGCCAAAAAAGAAATTTACGATGTACAGCTGGATGCCGATCAGAAGCTGACCGCACAAAAGCAGTTGCTGGTTCATTTGGATGAGTTTCAGGGCATTCGAGAACAGTTTATCCAGCAGAATCAAATGCTCACGCAGCAAAAACAGCTTGCGATACAACAACAATCATTCGAACAGCAGCTACAACAGGTGCAACAGCAACGTGATGCTGAATTTGCGCAACTTGCTCAGATCCAGCAACAGCAACAAGCCCATGTTCAACATATGCATGCCATGCAGCCGCATCTGGAACAAGGTCTAAAACTGGATCATGAGATGCATCTGGTCGGCAATGACTATAAGAAAAAATCAGCAGATTTATTGGACTATGCACAGCAGTATATCCAACCCTTGCAACAACAGATTGAATCATCGAAACAGCAACTCGCATCTGCTGCCGAGCAGCAACAGCAACGCCTGACGCAACTTGAACAGCAGGCTGATCTTGCCGTGTTTGATCTGGAACCACAAAGTACACTGCAACGACTGCAAGACTATCAAAAGCTGTATCAACAGATGCAGCAACAGGCGCCGGCAGTACTCTCTCAATCGCGTACTGAACTGGAACATTCCCGGCAGCAGCTGGCTCAACAAATCGAAAGTTTGCAGCAACAATTTGGCAATCAAGCCCAATTGGAACAACAGCTTCAGCAGCAGCAGACTGTACAGCAACAGAGCACGACTCAACTGCTTAAACTGGAAGGCTTGATCCAGCACGTGGCACGTCTAGCGGAACAGGAAGCCGAACAACAGCAACTCAAACAAGACGTAGCGCATGCACAGACAGAATTAACCCAGCTTGAACATACGGAAATTCAACTGCAGCAAATAGTCAGCAACACCGAACAGGAATTTGAACAACTACAAAATATGCTGCAGCAACAGCGCCTGCTGCAAACCCAAAGCGTGCAGGAACTGCGCGCGCAGCTCAAACCTGATGAAGCCTGTATGGTCTGTGGCAGCCAACAGCATCCGTTTGTCCAACATCAAGCATTATTAGACACAGCGCTAAACCAGCTGCAAGATCAACAGCTGCAACAGGCACAACAACAACTGAATCAGCTTAAAGATGATTTAAAAGCAACCCAGATTCAACAATCCAAAATCAAGATGCTCCTTGAGCAAAAACAACAGCGTTTAATCCACATTGAACGGATACTGAATGAACAGCACCAGACATTACAACAAAACTTAAAAGAGTTAGGACTTGAGCCAGCCAATCCTGATCATTCAGCTCAGTTGCTCCATCCCCTGCAAACACAGCTTGGCCAATGGCAACAGCAACACACTCAGGCAAACGAACAGTTCAAAATCCTGCAACAGACTTGGCAAAACTGGCGACAACAGCAACAGCAACTCGACAGCTTACAACTGAGTCTGCAAAAAATGCTGCAACTGGATCAACTGATTGAGCCAATTCTTACAGTACTGCCCGAAGCACAGCAGCTCGCTTGGCACAAGAATGCGCCTGCTGCCTGTACCCAGCTGCAACAACATTTGCAGCAGCGATTACATCTTGTCAATCAAGTCAAAACTGCGGAACAGGAGCTACAAGGTTTCAAGCAGCAACTGAATCAGGCTCAACAGCAACTACAGATGCATGAGCAGCGGCATACGCAAATACAGGCCGAGACCCATTATTTGCTTGAACAAGGCAAAGACTTACGTCAGCAACTCAATCAGCTGACCGAACAACATGCCGGTCAGACCTATAAGCTGGCAGCAGAATGGCGACAGCAACTGGATACCCAGTTAAAAGCGCTTAATAGCCAGCTTCAAGCACAACGCCAGGTATATGAACAGCATGAGCAAGCTTTGCATCAGGCTTTACTTAAACAACAGGCTTTGCTGACCCAAATGCAACAGCTAACTCAACAGCAGGCACAATCTGATCAGGCCATCCGTACATGGCAAAATCTGCATCGACATTTTAATGCGGAACTGATCCAACAATGTCTGACCATTGGTCTGAGTGAACATCAGCAAATCCGGCAGCAATTACAGGCACAACATCAAGCACTGGAAAATGCCAAAATTGCCTGGCAAACGCTGGAAGATCAATACCAGAAGCATCTCCAGCAACAGCCTGAACTTGCTTTTGAGGAAGTGGAAGCACATTTAAATAGTTTGGCACAGGAAAAAACCGAGCAACAAAACAGCTTCAATGAGATTGATACCAAACTGCGTATGAATGCCAATAATCAAAATACCTATGCCAAATATCAGCAACAGATTGAACAGGTCAAAGCCGAAGAATATCGCTGGGGCCGTATCTACGATTTAATCGGACATAAGGAAGGTACCAAGTTCCAGAAAATTGCTCAGGAACATCATCTGGATATCTTGGTGGAATACGCCAACCAACAACTGCAACCGCTGGCACCGCGCTATCAGTTGCACCGTATTCCAGACAGCCTGAGTCTGGCGATTATTGATCTGGACATGAACAGCGAAGTACGTCCGGTCTTGTCTTTATCTGGCGGAGAAACCTTTCTGGTTTCTCTGGCCTTGGCACTGGCGATTGCCAATATGGCTTCCGGTTCGATGAAACTGGAATCGCTATTTATTGATGAAGGCTTTGGTACTTTAGATCCAGCCTCATTACATATGGTGATGAATGCACTGGATCATTTACAAAGTCAGGGTCGTAAAGTGGTCTTAATCTCGCATGTGCAGGAAATGCATGAACGGATTCCAGTACAGATTCAGGTCAAGCCAGTCGGTGCTGGCGCCAGTACCATTCAGATTATAGGTTGACAATGATGCACCCTGCCCCAGACAGGCTCTCGCCCTATTTCAGCTTACAGCTCGAGAGCCTACGGGGCATCAGTGCCATTGTTGTACTGTTCACGCATTGCTTTCAGGCCTTTATCGCCCCTTTTGACCTTAGCCTGTATTCATGGGTGCGCCTGCTTGGTCAGGCCGCGGTCATGATTTTCTTTGTTCTGAGTGGTTATCTGATTGGCTATTCGATCCAGCACAATATTCATCAGCATGGTCAGTTCAATCTGCGCCGTTATACCCAACAGCGTTATCGCAGGATTTTGCCACCCTTTCTGTTTGCCATGGCTCTGAGCCTGTTGTTGTATCTGTTGGCACCACTACTCTTTGCCACTCAAAGCCATGCCTTTCAAAACAGTTTTGGCATGATGATCCGGACTGACTATGGTCTCGATTCAGGTGATTTTATTGGCGCTCTGCTGTTTTTGAATGGCTTCATCACGCCTACAGTTTCAGCCAATGCCCCGCTCTGGAGCCTGAGTTATGAAGTCTGGTTCTATGTCTTGGCCGGATTTCTGCCTTTTTTCAAAGATTCAGAAATAGCCAAAATCGGCTTTTTTAGTGTTTTAATCGTTTTATCCATCCTGAATATTCAGTTTTTTATTTATTTTCTGGTCTGGCTGATGGCCTTTGCCTGTTCATTTCGTCATATCCAGCGACATTTTCTAAACCGGTTACAAGTGCTTAAACTGGGGTTATTTGGCTTGGCATTTCTAATCGCCTGCATTGATGCTTACCAGTTTCATATCGTCGATCAAGCCCGACAATATCGCGCTGCAAATTTTACTCTCTTTAATTTCTGTATCGGCCTAGCATTTAGCTGCTGGCTGGTACAACTCCAGCAGCAGCGCAGTCACTACAATCCGGTCTGGGTACAATCCGCTGATTTTTCCTATACGTTGTATGTAACCCATTTCCCTTTGCTGCTGTTTATTCTGGGCTGTGTTCCGGCAACCTTGGCTTATGGTCTGGGCGGCGCTGTTTTAGCCTTGCTCGGCAGTATGGGCAGCCTGATTGTCTTTGCCTGGCTCATGGCAAAATGGCTGGAGCCACAAAGAAAAAAAGCGTTATCGAATAACGCTTAATCATACTTTTTCAAAATAACCCGACAACGCCTGTTAATCCTTTTGAGGACGTGCACCAAATAATGCCGTGCCGACACGCACCATGCTGGAACCGGCAGCAATTGCAGCCTGCATATCGGCCGACATGCCCATACTTAAAGTATCCCAATCTTCAGGATGCGCATGCTGAGCTTTCACCCTATCAAATAAAGCTTTAGCCTCGATGAAAGCTTGAGGATTCCCCGGCGCTGGAATCACCATCAAGCCACGTAAGCGCACATTTGGCAGTTGGCTGATTTGTCTAACTAAATCAGTAACTTCTTCCGGTTGGCAACCATCTTTCGTATCCTGAGCATCAATATTGACCTGAAGACAGATATTCAGCGCGAGCTGATCTTCTCTACGCTGATTGGATAAACGCTCGGCAATAATCAGACGATCCACCCCATGCACCCAGGCAAAATTTTCTGCCAGATGTTTGGTCTTGTTACGCTGTACATGGCCAATAAAATGCCATTCAATCTCCAAGTCTTTTAGAGCCGTAATTTTCTCCAGCGCTTCCTGCAAATAGTTTTCGCCAAAGGCACGTTGTCCTGCCTGATACATATCAGCCAGTACTGCACTCGGCTGGGTCTTGGAAACAGCCAGCAGTTGCACCGAATCTGGCTCACGACCGGCCTGAGCACAGGCTGTTTCAATTTGCGCTAAAACCTGATTTCGTGACTGTTGCAACATATTCATTGATGGGGTTCTCATTTCATTCATCTTTTTTTCCCTTGCCCATAAACCATAGGTATCTACACATTTTTTATAAATTGAATGCGATCTGAGCAATCGCATTCAGCTCATCAGACGAATACTCTGACAACAACTGAAGAGTGTTCAATAGTATTGAAAGCCCTGCCAGTATGGCAGGGGCACTTTCTAATTTTCTCCTTTTCTGTTGCCTACCTGAAATTCGGGTGAGAAATGCCCGAATTCTTATATTCTGCTCATCTGTACCACGCTGTACTCGCCATGTCAGCACACAAGCCATACTACTGATCAGTAGCCTTCTCAGGATTGCTTGAGGTGTCGTTTGTAGCCATGCCTCAACGTCATGTCCTGCCTGCTTAAGCAATTTAAAATAACACTCAATTGTCCAGCGCCAGTAATACCATGTACTCAATTCTGCTGTATCTATATCCATTGCAACATTACTCAGCAAACACCATCTCGCCACAATTTTACCGTCACAATCCTTAACGACAGAAACAACCAGCCTTGCATCGACAGCATCTCCCTGCTCAGGAGCAACCCGCTTCCCTGAGCTATCTTTCTGCTTTGGTTTTGCTGCGCGTGTTATGCGTATATGGGTCTCACCCACATGTAAAGTATGCTGATTGCCTTTGTAAGAAATATTTTTGATTGAATGCGTTTCTATCTTTTCTGCAATCTCGCCAACTTTGTATGTCTGACCGTGATACTCAACTCGATGACCTTCTTTGGCCCGAATCAGCCATTTGAAGCGATTCTTGCTCATCGCTCTTAGATGGGCAATTGAGTCACCTTCACGATCAATGATATGAACTTTTGTTTTCTCAACCGGATACTGTTCGATCGTTTTGATTTGTTCTGCGAGTGAATCCAAATGGGTTTTTCGCTCGCTGTATTGTTCACTGAATGTGGAATAACAGCCTGATGCGTCAGATAGCGTTTGAGCCAATGGTGCAATGGGAAGCCCCGATGCCGCATCAACCAGTAGACTGCTTTGCAGTTCATAGCCTGAATCATATTGATGGGTTCTTTGAAGACGCTGAGTTTTATTGTTATGTTTCACATATTGCAGTTGAGACCAATCATGAATAATCAGCGCATAAGGGTGAGAGGATTGATCAATCTGTTCAAATGCAAGTCGCTGTATTGGCTCATTCAATTGCTTGAAAGAGACTTTTTCATTATTGAGAAATCGCCAAACTGCCTGGGTGGTTGCAAAACTGGACTTCTGGGCAGAGGCCATTTCCTTAATTGCAGGGGCAAGTGAAGCAAGAGGATTCATATTAAGCTTTACGAGGGCGTTGTATCGTCTGACGAGACGTGTATCAAGATGGGAGATATTAAATTGAAGAGCATGCTCTTCAATTTAACCCAAAACTTGGGATTTGTGTAGATACCTATGCCCATAAACTAAGGGTTGGTTAAGCTGTGGGAAAGCCTTATTATTCTATCAAAATAATTAACATTTTAATGAACTTGGGGACCTTATGGATATCACAGAATTGTTGGCATTTTCTGCTAAAAATGGTGCGTCGGATTTACACTTGTCTGCAGGCTTACCGCCAATGATTCGTGTCGATGGGGAAGTTCGTCGTATCAACCTGCCAGCATTAGAACATAAAGAAGTACATAAACTTGTTTATGACATCATGAACGATAAACAGCGCCGTGATTTTGAAGAAAATCTGGAAACTGACTTTTCTTTTGAAGTACCCGGTGTGGCCCGTTTCCGTGTCAACGCATTTAACCAGAACCGTGGTGCCGGTGCAGTATTCCGTACCATTCCATCCAAAGTTCTGACCCTTGAAGATCTGGGCATGGGACAGATTTTTAAAGACATCTGTGAATATCCGCGTGGTCTGGTACTGGTCACAGGGCCAACCGGGTCGGGTAAATCAACCACCTTGGCGGCGATGCTGGATTATATTAACGACAACCGTTATGACCATATTCTGACCGTCGAAGATCCAATCGAATTTGTGCATCAATCCAAGAAATGCCTGATCAACCAGCGTGAAGTGCATCGTGATACGCATGGCTTTAATGAAGCCCTGCGTTCGGCACTGCGTGAAGACCCTGATATTATTCTGGTCGGTGAGATGCGTGACCTTGAAACCATCCGTCTGGCCTTAACTGCGGCAGAAACTGGTCACCTGGTGTTTGGCACCCTGCATACCACCTCTGCGGCCAAAACCATTGACCGTGTGATTGACGTATTCCCTGCCGAAGAAAAAGATATGGTTCGTGCCATGTTATCGGAATCATTGCAGGCTGTGGTTTCACAGGCCCTATTAAAGAAAAATGGCGGCGGACGTGTTGCAGCGCATGAAATCATGATTGGTATTCCTGCAATCCGTAACCTGATTCGTGAAAATAAAGTCGCACAAATGTATTCTGCGATTCAGACCGGTGCCAACTATGGCATGACCACACTGGATCAGACTCTGAAAACGCTGGTATCTAAAGGTCTCATCAGCCCGCAAGTGGCACGTACTGCAGCCAAACAGCCAGAAGCATTCTTATAAGAAAAATTAATTGTATTGGGGTTTTTATACATGGATTTTAACGGCTTACTCGATTATATGGTGGAGAAAAAAGCATCGGATCTGTTCATTACAGCCGATGTCGAACCTTCAATCAAGATTAACGGGCAGATTTTACCGATTGGTTCGATAAAATTACCCGGCGCGGCAGTAGGACAACTGCTCCATTCCATCATGAGCGACAAGCAGCGTAAAGAATTTGCAGACACGCGTGAATGTAACTTCGCCATCAGCACACCGGACAAAAGTGCCCGCTTCCGTGTCAGTGCCTTTCAGCAGCGTGATCAGCCGGGTATGGTGTTGCGTCGGATTGAAACCGTGATTCCGACCATGGATGAACTCAAATTACCGCCGATTCTAAAAGAACTGGCGATGACCAAACGCGGCATCATTATTTTTGTCGGGGCAACCGGTACCGGTAAATCAACCTCGCTGGCCTCGCTGGTCGGTTATCGCAATGAAAATTCCAAAGGTCATATCATTACTATTGAAGATCCGATCGAATTCGTTCACCAGCATAAAGGCTGTATCATCACCCAGCGTGAAGTCGGGATTGATACCGATTCCTTTGAAACTGCCCTGAAAAACACCTTACGTCAGGCGCCGGACGTGATTCTGATTGGTGAGATTCGTTCGCGTGAAACCATGGATTATGCGATTGCCTTTGCCGAAACCGGCCATCTGGTCTTTGCGACCCTGCATGCCAACAACGCCAGCCAGGCCATTGACCGGATCATTCATTTCTTTGAAGCAGACCGGCATAACCAGCTGTTCATGGATTTGTCGCTGAACATGAAAGCCATTGTGGCACAGCAACTGATCCCAACCATCGATGGCAATGGTCGTCGTGCCGCGATTGAGATTCTGATTAACTCCCCCCTGATTGCTGACCTGATCCGTAAAGGTGATGTGCATGAGATCAAGGACCTGATGAAGCGTTCCCGTGAACTGGGCATGCAAACCTTCGATCAGGCACTGTATGACCTGTATAAGGCCAAGCAGATCAGCTATAAAGATGCGCTGAAACATGCGGATTCACCCAATGACTTACGTCTGCAAATCAAACTGGCAGAAGAAGGCGGCAGTCATTTATTACGTGCACATTCCAATATCACCTTTGATGGCCAGTCCTGATCAGATTGAGCACATAAAAAAACAGGCTTCAAGAAGCCTGTTTTTTTGTTTCAACCGGAGTGCAAATTATTTTTTACGAAACACTTCCTGACAGGCCGGCGCATCGCAGTAGCCATACAGATTCAGAGAGTGACCGGTTAATTCAAAACCAAATTTTTCAGCAACATCATGCTGCTCTTTTTCAATCGTATCATTGATGAATTCAACGACTTTGCTGCAATTCAAACAGACCAGGTGATCGTGGTGATCTTCCTGCATGATCTCGAAAACGGAATGATTGTTTTCAAAATTATGACGCTCAATAATACCCGCGGCTTCAAACTGTGTTAACACACGATACACAGTTGCTAAACCTACATCTTCACCCTGATCGAGTAAAGTCTTGTAAATATCTTCCGCACTTAAATGATGTTGTCTTGAATTTTCTAGTAATTCTAATATTTTAATTCGTGGAAGGGTAACTTTCAGTCCAGCTTTTCGTAAATCTTGGTTTGAAATAGTCATGTAAAAAGGTCTCTCAACAAAATCAAAGTTGGAATATGCAACAAACTTTAGATGCAGTATGATCTATCCTTGGATCAAATGCATCATAATTAATTTGGGATAGTTTAGCAAAATGCAAAAAATCATGTTGACGTTATTCGTCACTTCCTTGCTCGTCGGCTGTTCGACATTAGGTGTTTATAAAGTAGATATTCCACAAGGAACCCCTTTAACCCAAGCTCAAGCCGCTAAAATTCAAGTGGGAATGAGTCATCAACAGGTGCGTTTCTTACTGGGCAGTCCAACGGTAAGCGATCCGCTGAATCCTTTACGCTGGGACTACATCTATAACTATACCCCAGGAACCTACGCTAAAAAAGCCAAGATCCCGGCAGCCCAAGGCCAGCATTTGAAAATTTACTTTAACCAGTCTGGTATCGTGGAACGTGTTGAAGGTCTGGAAACCATTCCAGAATCTCAACCCGGCTTACCAGGTTCAAAAGAAGCAATTTTAAATGCGCCTCCACTATAGTCGCTTTCTCATGAAAAAGCCCCTGAATCATCAGGGGCTTTTTTGATTAAGTCGATTGATTGAGCAGATCATTGAAACTAATGCTCATTCAAGCCGCTTTCTATTCGGAAGATGGTTTCAGCTTTCTTAAAAGATTGCCTCTGGCATAACGACCCACCGGATTTTTCTCGGCACGTTTACGTCGGATATCTTTAGGATTGATAGTCAGTGCTCGGTAAATTTCGACTCGATCACCTGCTGCCAGTGGCTGCTGATGATCTTGCAAGCGTACACCGAAGATACCCAAAGACAAAGGTTCAGGTAGGGTAACCTGCTCTACTATGCCACTTTGCTGGATGGCATCCAATGCTGTCATGCCGGGCTGAAATGGTACAGCCAGATGAAACTGTTGCTCCGGAGTCGCATAGGCCACCCAGATCAGTGCATTATTCATCAGAACAGTTGTCCTAGAACAGCGACCATCGCCACGATAATCGAAACAGGCAATACCACACGGACAGCAATACGCCACAGGTTATAGAACCCTTCAGAGCTAAAATTCATTGATTTACGTAAATGGCTGATCTTCATGATCCAGCCCGCAAAGAGCGCGTAAATCAAACAAATCAATAAGCCCCAAAGCAGTAAGACTACGTTGAACATTGGTGTCACATTTGGAATGGCCCAGATCAGGGTGACGACAGCCATAATCGCCCATTGAATCGCAGGGTGAAGCTGACGTTGCTGTAACTGCTCTCGTGCCATCTGCAGGATGAATGCAGCAGTCGCTACAATCGCGGCCACCAACGTAAATGCAGGGATTTGTGCTTGTACAGCAAAGAAGGCAAATACAATCACAGCAAGCAATTGTGCGATCCAGATCGGCAAGACCGTCTTGCTGGCGACATCCTGCTGTTGTACAGCACTCAGGCTAGACTGCCAGTACAAGCCCATGCCTAGGCCACTTGCAACCAGTGCCAATACGGTGGCATTGCCCCATTCCGAGAATTCAACTGGCGTGACTTGCCATGCAGGTAGCGCAGTTCCCATCACATTTGCCAAGATCAGAGATGCCAGTACGCCAATCGCCGTAATGACTAACAAAATTTGACGCGGCAGCAGTGACAAGACCAGAGCGGCAATTACCAGACCTATAAACAAAAGATTCGGTGCAAGATCAAGAGCAGCAAGCGCCAGAACATTGCTGGCATTGTTCAGCATGGCACCGGCCAGAAAAGGAATAAAGATCACACTGAGCCAGCCGACTATACGCCATTTTTGTGAGGCATCTGCTTCACGGGTCAGCGTTGACAGTGCCTGTAATGCCGTTGTTTTAGAGCGCTTGGCCAAAGCAATTTCCAAGTAGCAGATGGGAAGCGCCAGAATCAGCATAGTGGCTAACCAGAGCATCCAGAAATCCAGCTGACGATCAATCTGTATACCCGTTATCGGTGCGAGCGTCGCGATGATAATAAACGATAAACAGAAAGCCATCAGCGGTGATAACCATTTTGACATAGCATTGTCCTGCATGATGCATTCCTATAAAAATCTAGCGCTATTTTGCCTTGTGAAGCGGTGAAAATCAAAAACAAAAAGCAAACCACCATGACAGTGATTTGCTGCGCAAAATTTATTATTAAATTGTAATTCTTGTTATCTCGTTACGTCTTTTATTATGAGAAGAAACGAGCGAACCAGTTTTTACCTTTTTTCGGCTTTGTTGCATAAAGGTTTGAAAGGCTGAGTTCCCTTAAGCTACTCAAATTTAAGAGACAACTTGGGTATGAGGGCGACCTAATTCTGTGAATTTATTCAAGACTGCCATGCGTGCATGGATCTC
>NZ_VPEC01000040.1:0-19137 GCF_013417355.1 Acinetobacter sp. YH12255 | reverse complement strand
GGCTTGAAATGGCAAGTATCAGAAATATCTGCTTTAGCAGAATTACTCAAGGCACTTGCAACATGATCCGCATTGATGAAATCTGGCTTTCTACCCAACCTCTGGATATGCGAGCAGGGATGGATACTATCATGGCTCAGGTGGTGAGAGCCTTTGGCTACATTAAACCGCATTGTGCTTACCTGTTCTGTAATAAACGTGGCCATCGCATGAAAGTGCTGGTACATGATGGACTGGGCATCTGGCTGTGTGCCCGGCGGCTGGAACAGGGAAAATTCCACTGGGCTAAAGTTCACCAGGGTGAAAACGTAGCTCTCAGTCCAGAACAGTTACAGGCACTAATTCAGGGTTTGCCCTGGCAGCGCATTGGACGACAGCAAGTGGTAACAATGCTCTAAACTAGGCTGCTACATTCTGCTATTCTCCAAACGTTCTATTTCCTCTGCGTCATGACCTCAGGCATACTGCGGTCATGAAAATGCTGCCTGATTTAAGCCAACTGACCCATGAACAACTGCTGGAATTTACCCGGCAGTTGGCGATGCAGCATCAGTCTCTGGCACAATCAAATCAAGAATTAGAAAAATCAAACCAGCAATTGGATGCCAAAGTTCAGCATCTTTCTATTCTCAATCAAAAATACGAGCATGAACTGGCGCTGTTTAAAAATCATAAATTCGGCAGTAAAAACGAACATCTTACCGCAAAACAAATCCATCTATGGGACGAAGCGGTCGAAGAAGATATCGCAGCCGTTGATCTAGAATTAGAACGATTAAATGCAGATAAAACCGATGCAGTGACACAGAAAGCCACAGTCAACAAACCTAAACGTCGACTGCTGCCAGATCATCTACACACCATCCGTATTGAGCATGAACCTGCATCAACCCAATGCAGTTGTGGCTGCCAGTTACGTCGTATCGGCGAAGATATCAGTGAAAAACTGCATTTCAGACCGGCACAGTTCTACAAGGAACAGCATGTCCGTGGCAAATGGGTCTGTGATCAGTGCGACACTCTGACTCAGCAAGCGATGCCTGCCTATGTGATTGATAAAGGCATTGCTTCACCTGAATTGCTCAGCCATGTGCTGGTATCGAAGTATGCCGATCATTTGCCGCTGTACCGTCAGCGCCTGATCTATCAGCGGGCGGGCATTGATCTGTCCAGATCTACTTTATCTGACTGGATTGGTCGCTGCGGTGTGGAACTGGAACCTCTGGCCAATGCCTTAAAACAGGTGGTGCTGCAACAGCGGGTGATCCATGCCGATGAAACGCCGGTCACCATCATGCGGATGGGTGATGATGAGAAAAAACCGAAGAAAGGTTATGTCTGGGCCTATGCCACTACACAGTACAATCCAGTTCAGGCAGTGATCTATGACTTTCAGGATAGTCGTTCAGGTCAGCATGCTGAAGCGTTCCTGAATGGCTGGCAGGGTCATCTGGTCTGTGATGATTACAGTGGTTATAAAGCACGCTTTAAATCAGGCCAGGTCATTGAGGTGGGCTGCATGGCACATGCACGTCGTAAATTCCATGAACTGCATGTGACCGGGAAAAGTCAGATCGCTGAACAGGCATTAGTGCTGATTCAGAAACTGTATGCCATAGAAGCAGAACTCAGGAAAAAGACCGATGGTACAGCAGAACATCGCCGCGAATACCGGCAACAGCATAGCCAACCGGTGATGCAACAACTGTATGAATGGCTCAACCAACATTATCTGACGGTGCCATCGAGTTCTCCAACCGCCAAGGCCATCAATTACAGTCTGAAGCGTTGGCCAGCCTTAAGCCGCTATCTGGATGATGGCAATCTACCCATTGACAATAACTGGGCAGAGAACTCAATGCGTCCCTGGGCATTGGGCCGTAAGAACTGGTTGTTTGCAGGTTCGCTGCGCAGTGGACAGCGAGCGGCAAATATCATGACTTTAATCCAGTCAGCAAAGCTGAATGGGTTGGATCCGTATGCCTATCTCAGTGATGTGCTGAAAAGGCTGCCGACGCATAAAGCGACCCAAATAGAAGAATTACTACCACATCGCTGGAAATCCAACTCAAATTAAAAAATAGGCATGGGGTTCAGCGGACGCTTACGATCTGACCGTTGGTCAGATCAGATCAAATAGGAGCAAAACATCCCAATATAGGGGTATTCAGGTCTGGTTTTCCTGATTAGAATCTTAATGACCAGCGAAGATGGAGTTTAATTTCCAGCGGTTTAACGTATAAAAATAAGAAGTGTACGTTGAGGAAATTATTCTGATGCTGATCTTGTTCAGACAATGCTATAGAGGGTAAAAGTAATTTTTTACACATGATAATAAAGATCTGTACCGTTATCCTGAATAAGCTGCCGAAGAAAGATTGCTATCTTTCTTCGGCTTTTTATGTGGTGTTCTATTTATTTCTGATTCAGTCCCGCTGTTATTTATCCTTTAACTATGCGCCAGAAGGATGCTTATCTCAATTTTTATAGGCTGAGGCTTGGCATAATGTATAGGGTTGTGAATGATGTGCCTCCTTTTTATCTTTTAAATTTGATACTTATCAACATCTTGTGTTTGTTGTTTGCTGCTATTTAGGCTATGTTATACGGGAATCTGGGGTTGAGATATTTGCTGTGAAGCTAAACGTAATAATTCTAATAATAGGGGCAATAGGCTTGGCGGGATGTAATAGCGTGAGTCGGCTGAAATCAGGGGTTTTACATCCTTTTGCCAGTCCGGAAGAGCTAATCGCCAAGCGGGCTTTGAATCAACGTGATGGCAGTGCAAAAGATTATATTTATCTTTGGGGGCAAGCACAGAAAAATAACAGCACTCAGGCCATGTATCCGCGTTCGATCCTGATGCAATATTGTCATGAACAAGGCGGTAAATTTTCCCTATTGTATAGAAGTAATTTTAATGCAGTGGCAGATCCTGCCCAACGCAAACGCCTGAGTACAAACCGAGGTGTGGTACAGGGAAGCGGTGCCTATCAATGTCGTATGGATGGCCTGGCTGAAAGCTGGCTCGTCTCGATCGAGCCGGTTTCTGAACGACAGGTCGATAAAACCAGCCAGAACCGTAGCGTTCGATTGCTGACCAAGTTGATGAGTGCGACTGAGGCAAGAAACTTTTACCTTGCTGCAAATAAGAACACTGTTGCTACCCAGAAAAAGACTGCTGCATCGATAAAAACGCCTGTAACGAAGAGCACGAATGAACTTAAAGAATCAGCGCGTAAAGAGCAGGAAAGGAAAGAATTAGAGAGAAAGGAATTAGAAAGAAAAGAGCTAGAGAAAAAACAGATCGCGACGACGGTAGTCCCCGTGAGAGCTTCAGTGGTAGAAACACCTCAACAGCAGCAGATGAAGCTCTATGTGGCAGCACGCCGTGATATTAATAGTGGCAAGAACCTGAATAATGCCTGCAATAATGCGCAGCGTGCCTACAATTATGGCAAATTGCAGGGGACTGAGGGAACTCGGGTTTATACCGAATCTGGTATGCTGGTTGCTCGCTGTTTGAACGGGATTCCGGCCTATGCCAACCGTTTCCCGAATGCTAAAGCTCAGGCCAAGCGTGTGCTACAGAATCTGTCTAATAACTATAATCATAGTGGTGCGAAGAATATGTTGAGACAGATCAAATAAGCACTGAACTAAACGCATTTAATCCAGAATCCGTATGATGATTTTGATTCACCAGAAGATGGGATAAAAAATCAGTTCAATCAGGTCGGATATAGAGGATGAGATCCGACTGCGTTTGCTGGGCAGGTCGCGCGATTCGAACATCCATCTTCGAAAAACAGGATGGATCAATAACAATACGGTCAAGCTAAAGAACACAACCAGTCTCCAAGGAAGGATGCTGTTAAAGGTGTTTGCAGTCATCATGATTATTTTTATTGTTTTAATTTGAATAATAACGCTAAGTTTACTCGATCAATATCATCATCTGATGAATAGCATGATGGGATGAAATTTTTCATCTGAATTAATTTTAAATCCAGTTCAGGTTTTACAGAGCTCTATCAGTATATTTCCTTTTTACATGATACAAAGAAACTATTTTCAGCGCCAAAATGCTGATGTCATATTAAAAGGAAGTGGTGATGGGTTTAAAAAGTTCTTCTCGTATTCGTTCATTTTTTCTAGGTGCAGCATTATTGGGAGCAGCACAGGTTACGATGGCGGGCCCAACGGTCGATCAGCTGAGTGACTGTTTGATGAAGTCCACTACAGCCACTGATAAAACCACGGTCTTGCAATGGACATTTGTGGCATTGGGCAATCATCCGGACTTAAAGGCTTTTAGCAATGTGACTGCGACTCAAAAGGAAGCATTAGACAAGAATCTGGCGACGGTGTTGCAGCGCATTTTAGTGGAGCAATGTTCAGCACAGACCAAGGCGGTGATTCAAGCTGAAGGTTTACAGGCTGTGGGCGATAGTTTTCAGGCTTTGGGTAAAACCACAGGCGAGGAAATTTTAAAGAATCCTGAAATCAATAATCAGCTCAAAGGTGTGCTGCGTTATATCGATTTGAATCGTGTGGCACAGACTTTTTTGACACCGGATTTGTTGAATAAGTTGGGATTGTAAGAGGGATGTAAGATTCTTTTTGATCTAGTAAATCCTCTCCCTAACCCTCTCCTTTGTCAAAGGAGAGGGAACCACGTGTATCAAATTAATCACATGACAAAGTCTCCCTTTTTTAAAGGGAGATTTAGAGGGATTCTATAAATCACGCATAAAGAAAGACTTTGAGAGTTGAATACGTCCTAAGTCTTCGAGTTTGGGGATAGAGGATACTTTTTTAATGGTCATTTAATTGAATATGTAGTTGTTTGTGCTAGATTAAATCGTAAATTAGGAGGATGAAAATGGGTTATTTCTCAATAGATGATTCAATTGAAAATATTAAAAATCCGTATACGAAAGAATTGTTTAAGGAAGTATATTCCTCTTATGCAATGGGTAACTATCGTTCTGCAACAGTGATGTTATGGTCGGTGGTAGTAACTGATCTTGTGCATAAGCTTAATGAATTAGATAGTATTTATAATGATCCTAAAGCACTTCAGATACTTGATTATATTCGATTAGAACAACAAAAAGATTCTAAATCATCTAAATGGGAGTCAGAGATAGTTGATAAATTTCATAAAGAAATAAAGTTTTTTGAGACGTTCGAAGTTGCTAATTTAGAACACTTACAAAAAATGAGACATGTCTCAGCACATCCAGTTATTACTTCCACCGATTTGTTGCATTCTCCAACAAAAGAGACTGTTTACAGTTTAATAAGGAATGCCTTAGAAAGTGTACTAACTAAAGAAGCTTTATTTTCATCTAAAATTATTGAAGTTATATTAAAAGATTTAAATAATATTAAAGATACGCTAGTGGATTATGAAGAAAGAGATCGCTATTTTTCACACAAGTTTCTTTCAAAAATGCCCAATGCTGTATTACTCAAATTTTTAAAAACATTATGGAAGTTTATTTTCAGGATAGATAACCCAGAAACACTACTTAATACAGAAATTAATTTAGATATTCTGAATATTATAATTAGTAAGAAAAAACAAATTTTTATTGAATTTTTAATTCAAGAGAAAGATTATATTTCTGATATTAAATTAGATGACAATTTAAAAAAATCACTGCTCATTTTTTTGCTGAAAAATAGATGGTGCTTTGAATATTTTAGTGAAAATTCTGTTCAAACTATATCCAAAATTATTGAAAGTAGCGACAGCCAGTTTCAATTAATTAAATTTAAACGTATTGTTGATTACATTGATTTTTTAATTAAAAACAAAAGTAATTATTCATTATCGAACTTTGAAATTATTGAAAGTGAAGCTGAGGAGTATCGCTGTAAGGATAAGTTCTATGATTATTGTATTGATGGATATTGTTTTTCAGGATCATTTGATTCAGCCAATTATAGATTTGATAAACTAATACGCCCTTACTTGGAAAATTTTAGTTTTCAACAATTGAAAAATTTAACTAGTAAAGCTAACCAAAATTCACAGTGTTATGATAGAGCGAAAGCAAAGAGAGATCATAAAATAGTAATAGAAAAAATATTAGAGAATGATTCAAATTATGACTTTACAGGTTTAGATGGATTTACTGATGGCAATGAAGAATTAATTCCATCTTTAACTTAAAATAAAAACCCGCTCTAAAGCGGGTTTTCTTTTTCAAAACTGATTAGCTTAACCAATCAATTTCTTCATCAACTCATTCACTTGAGCAGGGTTGGCTTTACCCTTAGACGCTTTCATCACTTGACCAACTAGACCGTTGAAAGCTTTCTCTTTACCAGATTTATACTCTTCAACCATCTTCTCGTTGGCAGCAAGCACTTCTTTAATGATTGCTTCAATCGTGCCTGTATCAGTTTCCTGTTTCAAGCCTTTCTCAGCAATAATTTCGTCCGCAGTTTTGCCTTCATCCCACATAAAGCCGAACACTTGTTTCGCGATCTTACCGCTAATGGTGTTATCGACAATACGTGCGATCATGCCGCCAAGTTTTTCCGCAGAAACAGGAGAATCTTGAAGATCTAGGCCTGCTTTGTTGAGCGCCCCTGAGAATTCGCCCATCACCCAGTTTGCAGCAATCTTACCTTGTGCAGCGCCGCCAGCAGCTTTCACGACTTCTTCATAAAACTCTGACATTTCACGAGTAAGCGTTAGAACGTGAGCATCGTACTCAGTCACGCCAAAGTCCGCCACAAAACGCGCACGACGTGCCGCAGGCAGCTCAGGCATGGTGGCTTTGATTGCTTCGATTTGTTCATCCGCAATCACCACAGGCAACAAGTCAGGGTCAGGGAAGTAACGGTAATCGTTGGCTTCTTCTTTTGAACGCATTGAACGCGTTTCCATCTTCACAGGATCGAATAAACGCGTTTCCTGATCAATGGTGCCGTCCCATTCCAGAATTTCCATTTGACGTTCAATTTCAACATTGATCGCTTGTTCAATAAAACGGAATGAGTTCAGGTTTTTCAATTCGCAACGCGTACCGAAGGGTTGACCCGGACGACGTAAAGACACGTTACAGTCACAACGGAACGAACCTTCTGCCATGTTGCCGTCAGAAATGCCTAACCAGCGCACCAGCGTATGAATCGCTTTAATATAAGCAACCGCTTCTTCAACCGAACGCATATCTGGTTCAGATACGATTTCAAGCAGCGGCGTACCTGCACGGTTTAAGTCAATGCCTGACATACCTTCGAACTGGTCATGAATCGATTTACCTGCATCTTCCTCAAGGTGCGCACGGGTTACGCCAATCCGTTTAACCGTGCCATCTTCAAGCTGGATGTCGATATGACCCAAGCCCACAATCGGATTGTCCATCTGGCTAATCTGGTAGCCTTTTGGCGAATCCGGGTAGAAATAGTTTTTACGCGCAAATACGGAGGCCTGATCAATATAGGCATCGATACCCAAACCAAAGCGAATCGCAAGATCCACCACTTCTTTATTCAATACCGGCAATACGCCCGGCATGGCCAAATCAACCAGGCTGGCTTGGGTGTTTGGATCATTACCGAAAACAGTCGATGAACCTGAGAAAATTTTGGTATTGGTGGCAAGCTGAGTGTGAATCTCGATACCAATAACGACTTCCCAACCCTCAATCAGGTTAGATTTTGGTTTAGCCGCTTTTGTAGAATTGTTTTGAGCTTGAGCCATTATGCATTCTCCTCAGCAATTGCCGCGCGTTGTGTATGCCAATCGGTTGCTTGCTGATACTGATGCACCACAGACAACAATTGCGATTCTGACCAGTAATTCCCAATCAACTGTAAGCCAACTGGCAAGTTGTTCTGGTCAAAACCAACAGGCGCATTAATCGCAGGAAGACCTGCCAGGTTCACTGCAAGTGTATAAATATCGCCTAGGTACATTTCAACCGGAGTCAAATCCGCACCAATTTTATAGGCTGTGGTTGGCGCAGATGGCGCAGCAATCACATCGACAGATTCAAAGGCTTTAAGGAAATCTTGCTGGATCAGGCGACGTACTTTTTGTGCTTTCACATAATATGCATCGTAGTAACCCGCGGATAACGCATATGTGCCAATCAGGATACGACGTTGCACTTCCGCACCAAAACCTTCTGAACGTGAACGTTTGTACAAGTCCATCAAGTCCACTGGATTTTCACAGCGGTAGCCATAACGCACACCGTCAAAGCGTTGTAAGTTAGAAGATGCTTCAGCAGGTGCGATCAGGTAGTAGGTCGGAACGTAGCTTTCGGTCATGTTGAGGTCGATCTCAACCAGCGTAGCGCCCATGTCTTCTAACTTTTTCAATGATTCTTCGACACGTGCTTTAACATCTTCAGCTAGGCCGGAAACATTAAAGTACTGTTTTGGAATACCAATGCGTAAACCTTTGACGGATGTATCATTCAGGTTCGCCACATAGTTATCAACCACTTGATTCATTGACGTTGAATCTTTGGCATCATGACCGGCCATCACGTTCATCAGGTAGGCACAGTCTTCCGCCGAGCGTGCCATCGGGCCGCCTTGGTCGAGTGATGATGCATAGGCAATCATACCGAAGCGCGACACACGACCATAGGTCGGTTTAAGTCCAGTCAGGCCACAGAATGACGCAGGTTGACGAATAGAGCCACCGGTGTCAGTACCGGTAGCGAAGGGTGCCAGATCCGCTGCAACAGCTGCTGCTGAACCACCTGAAGAACCGCCAGGGACATGGTCTAAATTCCAAGGGTTAGTCGTTGCGCCGTAATATGAGTTTTCAGAGGTCGAACCCATGGCGAATTCGTCCATGTTCAATTTACCCAAAGTCACCAGGCCCGCAGCTTTGCCTTTCGCGACAACGGTGGCGTCGTAAGGAGAGATAAAATTGTCCAGTATTTTAGAACCGGCAGTGGTTTTGATGCCTTGAGTACAGAAAATGTCTTTATGCGCGATTGGTACGCCTGTTAACACACTTGCACCACCTGCCTTACGCAGTGTGTCAGCCGCATCAGCTTCTGCCAATGCCAATTCAGGCGTAACGGTTACATATGATTTTACTTGAACATCAATTTTTGCAATACGCTTTAAGTAATGTTCAGTCAATTCGCGAGATGAAAACTGGGCATTTGCCAGACCTTCACTGAGTTCACGAATGGATAAGCGATGTAAATCTGTCATGAGAAATAATTCTTTACGTTTAATTTAATAAAAAGAATGAACTGGGTAGTAATTACTCAATCACGCGCGGTACGAGGTATAAACCATCCTGAACAGCAGGTGCAACTGCTTGGTATTGCTCGCGATGATTGCTTTCTGAGACCACATCTTCACGTAGTGGCTGAGGATGGTCGAAAGGGCTCTTCAGCGGTTCAATTCCGTCGGTATTGATGCCTTTCAATGTGTCCATCATGCCTAAAATCTTATTTAAACTTTGAGCATATTCAGCAGATTGCGTATCATTGAGAGATAACCTTGCAAGGTGGGCAATGGCTGAAACTGTTTCTGCACTTAAATCTGCAGAATGCTGTGCATCCGATGTAGACATAATATTACCTAATCAGTATTAAAAAAATTCAAATTATCATGCGTTATGATAAGCGATTGACTTGTCCAAATCATCACATTTAGTTAAAGTTGCCACCTTGCGTCCATATAAAGTTTAATTGAGAACGTCCCCGTGATTCTAAAACGACTAATAGGCTTGTTTTCGCCAGATCTTGCCATTGATTTAGGTACTGCAAATACACTTATTTATGCGCCAGGACGAGGCATTATATTAAATGAACCCACGGTTGTAGCTATCCGTCATAGTGGTTCACATAAAATTGTTGCCGCTGTAGGTCTTGAAGCGAAACAAATGCTAGGTCGTACCCCAGCCAATATCTCAGCAATCCGCCCCATGAAAGATGGGGTGATTGCGGATTTTGAAGTCACTGAAACCATGCTGAATCAGTTCATTCGCAAAGTACATGAAAACCGTCTGTTTACTCCGGCACCGCGTGTGGTGGTGTGCGTACCATGTAAATCGACGCTGGTTGAACGTCGTGCTATTCGTGAAGCGGTATTTAATGCTGGTGCACGTGATGTCCGTTTAATCGAAGAACCGATGGCAGCGGCCATTGGTGCAGGTATGCCAGTTGAGCAGGCCTGTGGTTCAATGGTGGTCGATGTCGGTGGTGGTACCACTGAAATTGCGATCATTTCCCTGCAGGGTTGTGTCTATGCAGATTCTTTACGGATTGGCGGTGATGTCTTTGATGAGCAGATCATTAACTATGTGCGTAAGGCGCATGGCTGTGTGATTGGTGAAACCACGGCAGAAGTGATCAAAAAAGAAGTGGGCATGGCCTTGCCAGATGAAGGTGCTAAACCGCTTGAAATTGAAGTTCGTGGCCGTAACCTTGCAGAAGGTGTACCACGTGCGATTGTGGTTAACTCAGACGAAGTGACTCAAGCCATTTCAGATCCTTTGCAAAACATTGTCTCTGCGGTGAAATCAGCATTAGAACACACACCTCCTGAGCTGTCTTCGGATATTGCTGAACGCGGTATCGTGTTAACCGGTGGTGGTGCATTGCTGCGTAATCTAGACAAGCTGCTGGCCAAAGAAACCGGCCTGCCGGTTGTGGTGGCAGAAGATCCACTCTCATGTGTAACCCGTGGTGGTGGCAAGGTACTCGAATTTTTCGACAATCCAAATCATGACATGTTATTCGTAGGCTAAGAAAAGGATTCGGCGGGTGCAAGCACATCTGTTTTCTCGACAACCGCCATCTTTTCGCTCTTTTATCATTGCATTGGTAACATGCTTGGTGGTGCTTTTCTTTGATTGGCGCATGCCACATGTTGTACAACCTGCAAGGGATGTCCTGTACGCGGCCTATAATCCTATTTATGCTGTGGCCAGTTATCCGGTATTGTCGCGAGAGTGGTTGAATCAACAAACCAAGTCTGAAGTTCAGTTGCGTCGGGAAAATACCGCGATGCAGGCTGAGTTGTTGCAGGCGCAAGTTCGCTTACAAAAAATCTCTGAACTTTCTGCTGAAAATACCCGTTTGCGCGGTCTGCTCGATACACCACTGATCATTGACGGGCGTATTGAAATTGCGGAAGTGATTGGCACCGATGCCGATCCTTTAAGACATATCATTGTGATCAACCGGGGTTCAAATAACGAGCTGAAAGTCGGGCAAACGGTACTGGATGACAAGGGGATTATGGGACAGATTATTAATGTCTATCCGCATAGTAGCCGGGTCATGCTGTTGTCTGATAAAGAACATTCATTGTCAGTGCGTCTGGAACATACCGGAATGCGTGCCATTGTCTCGGGGACGGGTGATCTGGGACGTTTGAAAATGGAATATGTACCGACCAGTGCCAATATCAAGGTCGGGGAAAAAGTCTATAGTTCCGGCTTGGGCCAACATTTTCCGGCAGGTTATCTGGTGGGGCAGGTGTCCAAAGTACAACGACATAATTCAGGTGAATTTGCCCAGATTGATGTAACGCCAGCCGCGCAGCTGGCCGGTGGTCATCATGTGGTGGTGTTATTTTCCGATTCATTGGCGATGGAGCAACCGCATGTCAATCGCTAAGATGAAATCCAGAAAGCATCGTGATCCCTTATTTGCCATCGTCATTTCGGTGATCGTGGCTTCGATTTTGATGGTCTATCCACTTTCTTATACCCTCTCGGGCTGGCGTCCGCTGTTCATGCTGATGGTGATGCTATTCTGGGTGTTGTGTCAGCCGACCTGGTGTGGGATCTGGTTTGCCTTTGGTACCGGTATTTTTATTGATTTGCTGCTGGACGCACCTTTAGGTCTGAATGCCCTCAGCTTTATTATTATTGCCTTTTTAGCCCGATTCCTGACGCGTGAACGCCGTATCCTGACCTTTAATAATCTCTGGGTGATTACGGGGCTGGCAATTGTTGCGCATTTGCTGATGATCTTTTTTGCCCAGATTGTGGCAGGCGTGCAATTTTCTTTTGCCCGGCACTGGATTCCAATGCTGACCAGTATTCTGGTTTGGCCTGTTCTCTATTATATGTTGAAAAAATGGCGCATATAGTTCTCGCTTCCAGCTCACCTCGGCGTTGTGAGTTATTACAGCAGCTCGGACTGAGCTTTGATATCTACAGTCCGGATATCGATGAATCTGTGCGTGAAGGTGAATCCGTCGCGGCTTATGTTGAACGTCTGGCACGAGCCAAGGCTGATGCAGTGGCCGAGCGTTATCCAGATGCAATCATCATTGCTGCGGATACCAGTCTGGGGGTCGATAGTGAGATTTTGGGTAAACCAGAATCCAAGCAACATGCCATTGAAATGTGGACAAAAATCTCCGGTCGGTGGCATGATGTCTATAGCGGTGTCTGTGTTCGTACAAAAGATGAAAAATACAGTATAGTGGTACGTACGCAGGTCGAATTTCAAATCCTGAGTGCCGCAGACATGGAAAGTTACTGGGCCACAGGTGAGCCGCTGGGTAAAGCCGGGGCTTATGCGATTCAAGGAATTGCAGCACGTTATATTCCAAAAATGCAAGGCAGCTATTCCAATGTGGTCGGCTTGCCGCTCTATGAAACCGTACAGTTATTACAGACAGTTAAGGCACTAAATTAACTGCTGATAAAAAGAATTTTTATAATGTTTTGAGTGTAATTATGTCTGACGAGTTATTGATTAACGTCACGCCGATGGAATGTCGGGTCGCGTTGATTGAAAACGGCACGGTCAATGAACTGTTTGTCGAGCGTACGGCCAAGCGTGGCTTGGTCGGTAATGTCTATAAAGGCAAAGTGGTACGGGTCTTGCCGGGTATGCAGGCTGCGTTTGTGGATATTGGTCTGTCCAGAACGGCATTTTTGCATATCAATGATATGGTCTGGCCGCGCCAGCAGCCCACCCCAAATGTCTTTGAACTGCTTCAGCCCGGTCAAATCCTCACGGTTCAGGTGATGAAAGATATGCTGGGTACCAAAGGTGCCCGTCTTTCCACGGATTTGTCTATTCCTTCGCGTTATCTGGTGCTGATGCCTTATGGCAATCATATTGGGGTGTCGCAGCGAATTGAATCTGAGGAAGAGCGCAATCGTTTGCGTTCGATTATTGAGCGGATTCAGGCCGAGCATAAGCTGCCAGGCTCAGTGATTGTACGTACCGCTGCTGAAGGTATTGAAGAAGCAGCCATTGCCCAAGATATGGCTTATCTGGCCAAGCTTTGGGAATATATCCAGCGTAAGCAGAAGATTATTGCAGTTCCCTCGCTGATCTTTGAAGAATTGCCTTTACCACAACGGATCATTCGTGATCTGGCCAATGAAGAAACTGCAAAAATCTACGTCGATTCACGTGAAATTCATGCCAAGCTGCAAGAGTTTGTCGAAGAATTCGTGCCGAATATGCGAGACCGCTTACTGCACTACCCGGGCGAGCGTCCAATTTTTGACTTATATAATGTTGAAGAAGATCTGCAAAAGGCGCTGCAAACTCGTGTTGCGTTGAAGTCGGGCGGTTATCTGATGATTGATCAGACCGAAGCGATGGCCACCATTGACGTCAATACCGGCTCTTATGTGGGTGGTCGCTCACTGGAAGACACTGTTTTTAAAACCAATATGGAAGCGACTCAGGTCATTGCACGTCAGTTGCGTCTGCGTAATCTGGGTGGAATTATCATCATTGATTTCATTGATATGCAGGAAGCGCAGCATCGTGAAGAAGTGATGAAACAGTTTGAGCGCATGTTGGAACGTGACCATGCTAAAACCAAGATTACTCAGGTATCTGAACTGGGTCTGGTGGAAATGACCCGAAAACGTACCCGTGAGTCACTGGAACATTTACTCTGTGAATCCTGTCCGACTTGTCAGGGACGTGGTTATGTCAAAACAGCCGAGTCAGTATGTTACGAAATATTCAGAGAAATTCTGCGTTATGCACGTGCTTATGAGTCGCAGAGTGGCTTTACTGTTGTCGCGCATCCCGCTGTAATTGATCGTTTACTAACAGTAGAGGCCCCAGCAGTCGCTGATCTAGAGCATTTCATTAATCGCGTGATTAAGTTCCAAGTAGAAAATCTGTATACGCAAGAGCAATACGATATCATTCTCAGCTGAAATTGTAACAGAATATCGTTAAACACTTGTTACATCTGAAATTTTACATTGGTGCTGTTATTTACAATACTAGATGCATGAATTAGCCAAAGCCGTTTCTCCCAGTTTCAGGCTTAGCAAAAGGAGTGTGTTATGAATATGAGTAAAGCAGTAATTAATAAAGGCCTAAAACACGTATTAGAACCAAAGACTGTACATGCAGGATATATCGTCGATGAGCGCGGTAATGAAGTCCAGATTACCGCCAGCATGATTCGTAATGCCTGCCATCAATTATTACAACAGTGTCGTACCATCAAAAGCTAATGCTACCGATACAGAATCTTGTGCAGATTGAAATAAATTCTAGGCAATCAAAAATGGATGCATCATCCCAAAAATATAAAATAAATTTAAAACGATGTTAAAAAATAAAACCAAGGGGCTCTATGAGCCCCTTAATTATGTGCGCTAGGACTGGCAAAAATGATCAACACTTTTTTCAGTTTATATATTCTATTTATTGATCCGCGGCTAGCTCACCGCCTGTAACTTTGGGACAGGTTCACCATCTACAATTCGTTCAAAACGCTGGATTTCTTCTTCAAGATGCGTCAGCAGGTTCTGCATTTTCGGCAGGGCATTACGGCATGCGGTTAAGCCGACTTCCAGTTTGTCCAGATAGCTGGTCATGGTAATGTTCAAAGCCTGCCCATCTAGTACAATTGAGGCTGGATAAAGCGCTTCGAGACGTGCACCATTCCAATATAGCGGTTCCTGAGGGCCGGGTACATTGGAAATAATCACATTAAATGCCTGGCGCGTTGGCATTAAACCGGATGCAATGTTCAGACCGGCTGCACCATAGACAAAGGCACTATAATTTAAAATCTGATTGGCATTCATGCGTTTAAAACGTTCCTTGGCACTCAGTACACTGCCACGTACAATTTTGAGACGTTCCAGAGGATCTTCTTTATGGGTGCCCAGATTGGCCAGAATCATGGTAATGCGATTGGAAACATCCGAATCATCACTTCGAACCGAGGCCGGAACCATAGCAATTAATGGTTTTTTCGGTAAAGCGTTTTGTGATAGTAAATATTCACGTAGTGCACCTGAACAGATGGCCAGTACCATGTCATTAATCGTGACGCCCAATGCTTTAGAAATATGCCGTAAACGTGAAAATTCAAAGGATTGTGCCGCAAAACGACGCGAAGCACTGACACGTTGGTTCAGAATACAACTTGGTGCCTGAAAACTGGACACATAATCCGGATTGCGCCCCATATCCTTCATAACGGTCTGAGACAGCTCATAAGCGACGCGTGGTGCGCATTCTAGTTGGCCTTTAATGGTTTGCAGGACATTTTTAAAAGCATTGACCTTAGGTGCTTTAAGGCGTTTGGCGCGTGGCCCTTCAACACACCACGGTGGCACAATACTTTTGGCATTCGGATCATGCGACAGCGATTTTTCGACCAGACGCATGCCGGCGATTCCGTCCACCATCGCATGATGGATCTTGAAATACATGGCAAAACGATTACCTTCAATTCCTTCAATAATATGACAGGTCCATAAAGGCTTGGCACGATCAATCAGCGCACTATGTTCTTGTGAAATATAAGTGAGCAATTCACGGATACGACCCGGTTTCGGCAGGGCAATATGACGAAAATGATGATCTAAATCAAATTCCTGGTCTTCATCCCAAAACAGGCCGTTTAAATAATTGTTAAAAGGTGGGATTGGAGAGCATTTCGAATTTTGGATATCCGTGACTAGATCCTGAATAAAGGAAGCTGACGCATTGTCGGGAATTTGGAATAAAAATAGTCCACCTACATGCATAGGCTGCTGCCGTTTCTCTAAAGTTAAGAAAATAAAATCAATTGGATGTAATGGACGCATAGCGTGGATTGCCTCACTGCATTCTCTATGGCTTTTTTGCTAAAAGGCCTTGTTAGAATTATTACTTTAGTTTTTAAAGTATATCTTTTTTAGCATATAAATGAACTGCTTTATCTTGCCTCAACTGTGAAAAAGTGGCTATTGACAAGAACAAAATATCTTCCTAAGTTTATGAAATGTGAAAATTTTAGTTTTAAAATAGATTTCTAAAAATAGTATTTTCTAGGCGAAGTGGAGTGTAACTTAATAATTATGTGTTATTAGAAGAATAGCATTGTGTTCAATTTCACATTTTATGCAAATAAATCAATGAGCTAAAATTTTATCAATTCTTTAATTAAAATAATATTATCCCGATAAAAGGTAATTTCTATCTTGTCACTAAATGTAAAATTATCAATTAAAAAAGACTATCTTTATTAAAAAAATAGCCTTTCAATCAATAGGAATGATAAAACTTAACTTTATTTTTTTAGATTGCCAGCATGTAAGCCACATTCTTTATGGGTGGCTTCTTCCCACCACCAGCGGCCTTCGCGTTCATGCTGATTTGGCAGCACAGGGCGGGTGCAAGGTTCACAGCCAATTGAAACAAAACCTTTCTCATGCAGGGTATTATAAGGTACTTCCATCATACGGATATAACTCCAGACATCTGCACTGGACCAGTTGGCTAGAGGATTGTACTTAATCAACTGCTTTCCAGGACCGGAGAAACCTGGATCGGCCTGAACCACAGGAATTTCATTGCGTGTACCCGGACTTTGGTCTTTGCGCTGACCAGTAATCCAGCCATCCAGCGTGGCCAGTTTTTTACGCAGTGGTTGAACCTTGCGTATACCGCAACATTCCTGATGGCCATCTTCAAAGAAACTGAATAAACCTTTTGCCGTCACTAGATTTTGCACGTCTGCAGTTTCGGGGAAGCAGATTTCAATCTCGATATTATAATGCTTACGCACCCGCTCAATAAACTGATAGGTCTCTGCATGTAAACGTCCAGTATCCAGACTGAATACCCGGAATGGTTTACCCAGATGAGAGGCCATATCAATCAATACAACATCTTCGGCCCCAGAAAATGAAATCGCAATTTCACCTTGCTGGCTCAGTGCAAGTGCCAAAATTTCATTGGGCGATTTATCTGCATATTCAGATGCAAGTGCATCAATACGATCAATAGTAGGAATGATGGTCATGAGAATCCTGGCGATATAGGCTTGGAAAGGACATGGCCTATATTAATTAATTTCACCTCTATTTTAATAGAATTGATTTAATTGACTTATCACTAAAAAATAAATACTTATGAAAAAAATAGATTTAAAAAAGTACAGTACAAAATCTGTTGCTTCAGCTATGATAGTGCAAAATTTTTTCAATACAACTTAGAGGGAATGTTCATGGAAGTCGTATGTCTAGATTTAGAAGGTGTGTTGGTTCCAGAAATCTGGATTAACTTTGCCAAAAAAACCGGTATTAAAGAGCTTGAAGCGACGACTCGTGACATTCCTGACTATGATGTGCTAATGACCCAACGTCTGAATATTTTAAAACAGCACGGTTTAGGCTTGAATGATATTCAGGAAGTGATTGCAGAAATGGGGCCGTTCCCAGGAGCAAAAGAGTTTGTGAAATGGGTAAGCACGCATTTTCAATTGATTATTCTTTCAGATACTTTCTATGAATTTGCGCATCCACTAATGAAGCAGCTGGATTGGCCAACTATTTTCTGTCATAAACTGGAAACAGATGAAGCGGGCATGATCTCGGCTTATAAATTGCGTCAGCCAGATCAAAAACGTCAAGCAGTGAAAGCGTTGCATGGTTTGAACTTCCGTGTCATTGCTGCAGGTGATTCTTATAATGACACCACTATGCTGGGTGAGGCGGATAAAGGCTTTTTGTTTGATGCACCAGAAAATGTGATTAAAGAATTCCCACAATTCCCTGCAATTCATGGTTATGAAGCTTTAAAAGAGGCAATTCGCAATGCCTCAGTTCGAGATATTCCAGCTTAATATTTTTATTTTAAAATAATAAAAAAATGGCGCAATTAGCGCCATTTTTTATTGAATTTCAATGTTAGTTAACATTGATTAATTAAAAACGATAGCCAATTTTCATACCATATGCAAGAGCACTGTTATCTTCAAAGCTACCAACAACATTCCCACCTGTTTGTGCATCTGCATCACCTAACCATAGGTAACGTACGCCAGCAGCAATGAAATAGCTTTGTGCAGGGCTATATTGCGCGCCTAATCCAATACTCCAGTTTCCATTTACTGGGCCAAGAGTCGTAACAGGGTTGCCTGCACCAGAGTCATAACCAACAGAAGCTGAACCAGCCCATTTATCATTAAACTTATGAGAGATACCTGTTGTAATAGACCACTGATCATCTGAATAGTCGATTAGGTTTTGTGCTTTGCCTCTTGCAGCCTGTGTTGCAGCAGCTAAATATGTAGGTTTAACTGCAAATTGATCCCAATGTACCCAACGAATATTTGCAAAAGCTAAGGTGTCTTTAGCAACACCTGATTGTAAATCAATGTTTACAGACTGAGGTGTAACAACTTCTGTGTTTGAGTTAGGACGAACAACAGCACCTAGGGCAAATGTTTCTGAAGTATCAAGTTCATGCTTGATTTCAGAGCGATAAGTGACAGCAGCTCTAAGTGCAATTTCAGGAATAGAGTATGCGGCACCTGCAATCCAACCGAAAGCATCATTTTCTTTAAGATCTATGTCGTAGCCACCTAATAGATGAGTACCACCGTATGCGGCACCACGTAATGAAACTTTTCCTTCAACTGTTTGATATACGGGACCTGCATAAAAATTCCAGTTTTGGTTGGGTTGGTAACCAATCAGCGCTGTTAGATTATTAGTATCAACTTCAACAGAAGTACCCTCTGCACCATTACCGAAAGATCCGGCAACTGAAGAATACTTTGCATCGGCTTTGTTGCATAAAGGTTTGAAAGGCTGAGTTCCCTTAAGCTACTCAAATTTAAGAGACAACTTGGGTATGAGGGCGACCTAATTCTGTGAATTTATTCAAGACTGCCATGCGTGCATGGATC
>NZ_VPEC01000039.1:0-19372 GCF_013417355.1 Acinetobacter sp. YH12255 | reverse complement strand
TAAACATTTTCGGATATTAACAGAACGCTATAGAAATAGACGGAAACGCTTTGGTCTAAGAATGAATTTAATTGCTGGAATGGTGAATTGGATGCTCTTAAATTAACTTTCGCAAGAGATCTATTGTATTTTTAATAAAGTGTGATATTTATTATTAATGAGAAGTTCTAATAAAATAAAAATTTACAGATTTTTAAAATTAAAATAAATAATAATTTGGGTCGTGATTAGATAATTTATTTATTATTGATAAGATAAAAAATATATTATTTTAATCAAGTTTTTTAGATGATTATTATATTCATATATTTTCGATATAATGATTTCTTACAAATCACAAAATATAACAAAAATAATTATTATAAATAAAAACAAATATATGGGTTTTTAATCAATATAAATAAATATGTGAATAATGCTGGATTCTACTTTTCATTTTTTTATGTGATTTAATATTTTTCAGATAAATTTAATCTTACTCAACCCAAGAATTAAATAAATATCTTAGATCAGAGGATATTAAGATTATGAGAATATTAATCATCAATCTGGGTTTATTATGTTTTTGTTTTTTAAACAATGGGCGAATTCAAACATGAGGTGCGACAGTTTGAAAAGTCTTATGATAATCAACAAGCTGAGCAAATTTCTCTAATGGTGTAAGCCAATCTGATCGAGCTCAAGGAGTCCGATTATTATTCTGGATTAGGTAGAACCACTATTTACAGTACCTCAACCACCTCTATAGGTACCGTAAATACACCCACCAACAATATCAATGTCGAAGGTTCAGACAACAACATCGATATTTCGAGTGAATTACTCAATGAAGCACCTGTTAATTCAAATACCAATCAAAACGCTCAGCGCTGTCCTAATTTAAGTACTCAATCAGGAGAGTCACTATGCTGAATTTCTCCTTAACCCGAAAATATATATTTTCTCTGAGTATTCCTGTTTTTTTTAGCTCGCTTCTAACAGGCTGTACAGGTTTAGCTCCCTCAAACAAGAAAGCAGTTAGTCTGGTGCAAGGACCACCCATTACCGATATTTTTACCCCTTTTGATATGGCGCTCTCCTGCCTCAAAGGGCAACTACGTAGTGATGTGAGTTTTTCTGTTGGCGCGATTCTGGATCAAACCGGTAAAGATGTAGTCACCAATGGCGGAAGTGGCAAAATGGTGACCCAGGGTGCGGGAGATATGGTGCAGTCTGCCTTGTTTCAGGCAGGCGTCAGTTTAATGAACCGACGTGATCCCCGGATTATCGAAAGTGAAGCCAAGTGGGGGATTCGTGATCCAAGGCAAATTCAGGCCTCCGATTATTATGTCACCGGCAGTATTAACAGTCTGGATTTTATTCCGGGCGGGGGTTTTGACATGCAAATTGCCGGAGTGGGCCCAAATTACAGTCAAACCCGTATTATGGTCGGTTTGGATTTATCTCTGACCGATACCCGCAGTAGTAAAGTGGTGGGTAATGTTTCTTTGCAAAAGCAGATTGCTGCACAGGATTATGGTCTTAGTGCAGGCAGGTTCGCGGGTCGTACACTGTTAAATATTCAAATTGGCAAGGGAGAACGAGAGGCGACTAATTTTGCCTTACGCCAAATGTTGAACCTGGCCACTTTTGAATTACTCAGTCAGGTCGTGCCACCGGCAGTGTTTGCAAGTTGCCGTGCGGAAATTCCACCTGAATTTGGTCGCTTAGATCTCACTCGCAGTTCTGTTGCCTTGCATAAATATAAGAAAAATCAGCAACAAATCAGTACCGATTCCAGCAACCCTGTTCAGGAATCGGCCTCACGTCAGGCAGATTCATCCAATGAAAAAAACAAGTCGACCAATTCACCCAGCAAAGATACCAAGCCGCCTAAGCAGAAAGAATCTGAGGTGATTCAGAATCCTGAAGCCGAGCCTGAAATGAGCAAACAGGAACTGATTAAATATATTAGTAAGACTAAGCGCCCATCTCCGACAAGCAAAATAAATGACAAAAAAGATAGTCAAGAAAAAGCTGACAAAGAACAAGCTGAGGAGAAGTCATCCAGTTTATGGGATGCCAATCCAGAGGTAGTAGAGAATTACTGGTCAAATACTCAACGTGATTAAAAAGATTTGAAAATGGGCTCGCTCCCATTGTCAGAAGAAGTACTTAGCGAGAGGTACTTCAAAATAACAGTAGGAAGAACAATGATGAAAAACACGATCAAAACAGTCGCATTATCCGTCGCCTTTCTGTCTAGTGCGGGGATGGCATATGCTCAAGAAACCAATGTGGAAGTAGATACCGGTTTACAAGCTACTCTGGATTCTATTTCTCAGCAGGTTGAAAATGGTTCTGCGCTGAATCTGGCAGTGAATACAGGTGATGTTGATGCAAGCGTTGATTTAGAAGCACTTGCAGGAGCAGTAAGAGAAGTACCAGATGCGATTAGTTCAATTGAAGGGACAATTGAAACTACTGCAATTGGTGCAGCGAACACAGGTAGTATCACGATTGAGCAAGGCAGCTTCAATCAGGTGATATCAGACGTATCAGATGAAACATATGACTATGATTTCAGTCAAGTCACCAGTGCAACGAATAATTCTGAAACCTTAGAAGAGTTATCCGAGGTTGCGGATAGTTCAGATCTCTCGGAAGTTGTAAGTTCATCACTGTCTACCAACTATAGTGAGCAGATCAATGAAACTTTAAGCAATTATAGTGTCGCGAACATTGCCTATAATGCGGGTACCATTGATGCCTTTGTCAATGCGATTGCAGAAGGAACTCAAACTGCTATTAACAATAGCATCACAACTACCGCTATCGGTGCTGTAAATAGCGGCAGTATTACTGTGACGGTTAAATAAACTCTTGTTCAAGGTGAACAGAGGTCTAATTATTTGCAGATAGTTAGACCTCTTTATCTTATAATAAAATTGCTATAACTGGTTGTTTATTCATCGGATAGAAAAATTATTTATTTTATGACACGATCTATTTTAGAGGTTTAATCACTTCGAATTTAAAAGTAAGCCATTTATCTAGGATCAAGTCAGGAATCATGAATAACACATTAGATTGAACTAGAGTCGAGCTTTGAATATTTTTAATTTAATTCATCAGATAGACAAAATAAAAAAGAGCGCATAAGCGCTCTTTTAAAATTGATTGTCGAGCTTAGTCGCGAACAAATTCAACTGTGCCATTTGCCAAAGATTTTACGCGTGCCAGTGACTCCACACGGTAGCCTTTTTCAAGCAGCAAGTCGCGACCAGGCTGGAATGATTTTTCAATCACAATACCAATACCGACCACTTCTGCGTTTGCCTGATGAATCAGATCGGCCAGACCCAGCGCCGCCTGACCATTCGCCAGGAAGTCATCAATCACTAAAACCTTGTCGGTTGAGCTGATGTGTTTATTTGAAATCGCGATGGTGCTTTCAGTCTGTTTGGTAAATGAAAACACTTTAGAGCGGTATAAATCATCTTTCAGGGTCAAAGACTGGTATTTACGTGCAAAGATGACAGGTACACCAAGTTCTAAACCTGCCATCACTGCAGGTGCAATACCTGATGCTTCAATCGTAATAATTTTGGTGATACCAGCATCCTTAAACAGACGCGCAAATTCTTGACCAATTAATTGCATCATGACTGGGTCAATCTGGTGGTTTAAGAAAGAATCCACTTTCAAAACTTCTTCAGAGAGAACGATGCCTTCGGCCAAGATTTTCTGTTCTAGTGCATGCACGGGAGAATCCTCAAGAGCAGGTGCTTTTTCAAGCAAAAGCGTATTGTAAAAAGCACCCGGAAAAAATCAAGTGAAATTCGCCAAAATCTTAGTTGCTTGCACCTTTATAGTCAGTTAATAGCAAACCATAAGAGGTTTTCTTGTCTACATGCGAAACTTTGACTGGCAGATAGTCAAGTTTCGGTGCCAGCCAGAAGATGGTTTCACGACCCGGCTTGCTATGCTTCATCACCACCTTGATGGTATTAAAAGAACCATATTTGGTACTGACCGTTTCTGAACCTTGTCGAACAAACTTACGGCCTTCGACCTCTTTAGCATCAGCAAGATAATAATTCGATTTTAAGCCACCATTTTTTAGATCTTCACGAATTTGTAATTCCGCATTCAGTTCATCCAGAACATCGGCTCTCCAGGCAAAAGAACGCTTTTCATCATCTTTTCTGGTATTGATGGTTTTGCTGGAAGGATTAAAGTTAATACTCATGGTGTTGTTATGTACCAGGATTTTACTGCTACGACTGAAACTGCTGGAGCCAATCTTGCCGTTATTAAAGGTGAAACGGCTGGTTTCAGTTGCTGAAGCAATACCACCGGCTTTTGCAGCAAAGACGTAAGTCCAGTTATTGCCGGATTTACTCAGAGTACGGGTGGCAGAACCCATATTCTTGCCATTATAGCTAAATTGATAATTGGCTTGGAAAGGCGTCATGGCAAAAGCCTGGCTAGAAATACCAGTCAACAGTATTGCACCGCTTAGACCTGTGGTCATCGCTAAAGTCTTAAATACAGTCTTCACCATTAGTCATTTTCCTATATTGGTTAAACGGGCAAAATATCTTACTTGTTGTAGCTTTTATTCTTTAGGCAAAATATGGAAATTTAAGGGATATTTCTAGCAAAAATGTATCTTTCATGTAGTTTTTTTCAACAAAAGTTCAAAAAACGAGATTGAATAGTATTCAAGACGGATCTTTCTGTTTGATCGGGGTCACCAGGTTATCGTCCATTTCATCTTCATCCCAATTTTCCTCTCTGTCTTGAGAAAGTTTCCTAAACAGGGCTGCCAGATTCACATTACCAATCACCACCAGTTCAGCTTCGCGAAGCACTGCATGATTCACATGAACTTTACCTAGAGTATCAATAATCGAACGGTTTTTGCCTAACCAGCGGTTCAAGTCCAGATACAGCAAGTCATCAATGACTTTAATAACGCCAAGTTTTTCCAGAATCATGCCCAATGGATCTTTGTTCAAGATGCGTTGATAGAAGAACAGGGCAAAACGCACCCCAAGCTTATACAACAGATTTGGATATTTGGCGTCAATAAGCTGTGTATCACTGATTTGCTCGAATACAATCAGCTGGGTGGTCTTATTCAGTTCCATCTGAACCAGCTTCAAGTCTACCGACAAAGTGATATTCAGGCCTTTATAGTCTAGTGTCGCGTAGAGACGCAGCCAGTCTTCATGCAGGTCTGCGTGTAAGTCTTTCAGTGCATCGACATTGTCGGTGACAAAGCGTTGAAAAGTTGCATTTAAGAAGACTTGCGATAAAGGGAATTCACGCTCATCCTCAATAAATCCTTCCGCCCTCTGATACACTTGGCGGATTCGGTTGGAAATATTGGAAATTAGCGTTTGCATATTGAAGCATCCTAGCAACTTTATTTTTGACTCGAAGTGTATCTTGTCGAATTGTATGAAAAATACAAGTATTCAAGCTTGAAGTTTAGCAAAATAAATAGCACCATTTTTATAGTTTTAGTTATGTAACGTTGAAGATTTGATGGATTTGGCATTTTTAAAATAGAAATGCCCAATTTGTTTGTTTTTAATCTTTAAAATACTTTTTTGGGGAACTGAACTCAGGACTGAGTTTGGGTAATGTGATAAACAATAATATTAATGCCTCTGGTCAGAACCTGGTGGAAAGATCCAGTATTTAGCAGTGCCGTGCTCACCGCAGGCATTCTGCATTTGATCGTATTGACACTGGAATTTGGTATGCCGCAAGATCGGGAGACCAGCACCAAAGAAATTGCAGTCAGCTTGCGACAAACAGATGAAAAAATTGAACACACTGATTTTCTGGCCCAGACAGACCAGCAAGGGTCTGGCAAGTTTCGAGAAGCGCATCGGATGTCGAGTGATATGCCATCTCCTTTGTTAGAGCAGAAGGCAGGGGAAGAACAACAAGAAAGTCCGGATCTGCTGCAACAGAAACAGGAACTCAGTTTTGAAGAAAAAGTGCTGATGACCACCTTGAGCTGGCAAAAACAGGCAGAAGAAAATCAGCGTAAAAAAATGCAGGAGCAGTTACAAAGCCAGTTTCAGGCCAAAGCAGCCATGGTGGCCAGTCTGGAAGCGCAATATTTACAGCGTCAGCAAAATTTTAGTCGTCAGCAAAAAATTAAAACTGTGGATGGTATTCAATCCAAGCAGGATGTCTCCGCACCCTATCTGGAAAAGTTCCGTCAGAAAGTAGAGTTTTATGGCAATCAGTATTATCCGGAAGCTGCCAAGCAGCAGAATCTGGCAGGTGAAGTTCGTCTGATGGTGATCCTGAATCAGAATGGAGGGATTCGTGCCATCCGATTAATTGACAGTTCAGGACATGCCATGCTGGATGAGGCTGCGAAATCTTCTGTACGTAAAGCGGCGCCATTTGGTGCGTTTGATGCCAAAATGAAGGAAATTTCTGAATTGCGGATTATCCGAACCTGGCGTTTTGATCCGGCTGAAGCAGAGTTTGAAGTACGTTAATTCATTCTAGTTCTCTCTCCCTTTGGGAGAGAGTTAGAGAGGGGTTTTAACAGGTATTAGAACCTCTCCCTTGCGAACTCAGAATATATTCTGAGGATTCTCATCTCCTAGAGGAAGAGCGAATATAAAGCATTAAAAAAGCGAGCCTCAGCTCGCTTCCTTCATTTTCTTTTAAATCTTAATCTCGTTCCAGATAAGGATTTTCAAAACCCAGCTTGGCCAGAATTTCAATTTCAATGCCTTCCATTTCTTCCGCATCTTCATCTGATGTTTCATGATCATAACCCATTAAATGCAAGGTGCCATGCACCAGCATATGGGTGAAATGCGTCAACGGCGCTTTTTGCTGCTCAAGCGCTTCAGCAAGTACCACAGGAATACAGATCACCAGATCGCCAATGGGAAAGGCATCCAGAAATTGCGCCATTTCATCTGGAAGATCGCTCGGAAAAGACAGGACATTGGTCGATTTGTCTTTGCCGCGATATTCCAGATTCAGTTTATGACTTTCATCATGATCGACACAGGCAATTCCGATTTCGCAATTACTTTGCGTACCGATATGACCTAAAGTGGTTTCGACTACTTTTTTAATAGAGGCACGTTTTAGTACCAGTTCAGGTGACTGAAAATCCTGCTGTAAGGAAAGACTAAGTTTCAACACAAATCCTTAAATTGAAAGCTTAATGCTGTGCATCTGCGGCAGCATTATTTTCAGCGATCAAGGCGTCCTGACGTGCTTTACGTTCGGCACGTGCTTCTGCACTTAAACGCTGCTGATCACTGTCCCAGCCTTCATAGGCTTCAACAATTTTCTGTACCAGTTGATGACGAACCACATCACGCGAATGAAAACGGGTGATATGAATTTCAGGGATTTTATCAATCACACGCAGGGCATGTGAAAGACCAGACTGTTGGCCGCGCGGTAAATCCACCTGCGTCACGTCACCAGTAATGACCGCTCGTGAACCAAAACCTAAACGGGTCAGGAACATTTTCATCTGTTCTGGGGTGGTGTTCTGTGCCTCATCCAGAATGACGAAAGAATGATTCAAGGTACGGCCACGCATATAAGCGAGTGGCGCCACCTCAATCACTTGACGTTCAATCAGCTTGGCCACTTTCTCAAAGCCGAGCATTTCATACAAAGCATCATACAATGGACGCAAATAAGGATCGATTTTCTGGCTTAAATCCCCTGGCAAGAAACCCAGTTTTTCACCGGCTTCGACCGCAGGACGCACCAGTAGAATGCGCTGGATTTCATTGCGTTCCAGCATGTCCACAGCAGCAGCGACAGCCAGATAAGTTTTACCGGTTCCGGCAGGACCTATACCAAAAGAAATATCACTTTGCAGAATACGCTGTACATAACGTTTCTGGTTGGCACCACGCGGATTGATCCGGCCTTTACGGGTTTGTAACCAGACATTGTCCAGGCCGGTATGTTCTTGGTCTTCTAGATCTTGCTGGAGTTCACGGTCAGTCTGACTGCCCTGAATCATTAGGTGCAGGGTATCTGCGCTGATCTGCTGGCTCTGTTCAGATTCTTCGTGTAGACGTTGCAAGAGCATTTCGGCTCTTTCAACGGCATCGATTCCACCATCCACAATAAAACTCTCTCCGCGATGGGAGATTTTGACATCTAAACGTTGTTCAATTTGCTTCAAATGACCGTTATAAGCACCTAACATCGCTTGGATACGGTCCATTGAAATCCCAGGAAAAGCTACTGTACGTCGAATCGCTGCAGTCAAAGAGTATTCCTTATGAAGTGTACGTTATATGCTCTACATTACGCCACGTCAGGCTCAAGATTCAAGAGTTCACCATAAACTAAATTCAAAGTTTTAATTTCGGTCACTTCGATCTCGGCAAAGCGACCTACCCAGGCAGGATCACCAATAAAGTTGACATAACGGGTGTTGTCCGCCGTACCCACCAGAATATTCGGATCTTTATCAGAGACTTTCTCGATCAGTACCCGCTGGATGCTACCGAGCATGGCATCCGTTTTGTCAATACTCGAGCGTTTAATCCATTGCTGAACTTTGGCCAGACGTTCTTTTTTGACATCTTCCGGAATGGTATCTTCCAGTTCTGCCGCAGGCGTACCCGGACGTTTTGAATAGATAAAACTATAAGAATGATCGAAATCCAGATCTTTAATAAATTGATAGGTCTCTGCAAAGTTCTCATCAGTTTCACCCGGGAAGCCAATGATAAAGTCTGAAGATAAATGCATATCGGGACGAACTGAGCGTAACTTTTTAATTTTCTCGATATAGACATCGATGGTATGGTTACGTTTCATGGCCTGAAGCACATCATTCGAGCCACTTTGTACCGGCAAATGCAGATGCGAAACCATTTGTGGCAGGTCGCGATAACACTGGATCAGGTCATCATTAAATTCGAGTGGATGCGAAGTGGTATAACGAATCCGGCCAATGCCCGGAATATCCGCGACTAAACGCAACAGATCGGCAAAAGTACAGATATTGCCTTCAAAGGTTTCACCACGATAGCCATTGACGTTTTGACCCAGCAGGGAAATTTCACGCACGCCTTTTTCTGCCAGACCCGCAATTTCAGCCAATACATCATCCAGTGGGCGAGACACTTCTTCACCACGGGTATAAGGCACCACGCAGAACGAACAATATTTTGAACAGCCTTCCATGATCGAAACAAAGGCTTTATAGCCCTCAACACGCGGTTCAGGCAGAAAGTCGAATTTTTCGATATCCGGGAAGGAGATATCTACCAGTTTGATTTTTTCTTTTTTCGGTTTTTCGATCTGGTCAAAATGCTGATCCAGCATTTGTGGCAAGCGGTGCAGGGTTTGCGGGCCAAAAATCATGTCGACATAATTGGCACGTTTCTGGATGTTGTCGCCTTCCTGAGACGCCACACAGCCGCCAACCCCGATAATCAGATCCGGATTCTTGTCTTTCAGTTTGCGCCAGCGACCCAGCTCGGAAAACACTTTTTCTTGGGCTTTTTCACGGATCGAGCAGGTATTCATCAGCAGAATATCGGCATCTTTAGGATCGTTGGTCAGCACATAGCCATGAGAATCGCCTAACAGGTCTGCCATACGGTGACTGTCGTACTCATTCATCTGACACCCTTGCGTTTCGATATACAGTTTTTTTACTGCAATCTCATGGACAGGGGTGTGCGCTGGCTGGGTAACAGTGTTTTCTGAGGCAGCTGGGGCACCATTCGGAATGAAGGTTTGAACCGTCATGTAGGCTCCTACAAGGTAATACGTTGAAAGAGTGAACGAACAGCCTGATTGACGCATCAAACAGGTGAATAACAATTCAATTCACGGACTGAAATATGGGAAGGCGCATATTTTAGCAGGAAAGTCGCTTAAACTTATAGCTTAAATTAAACGTGGAAAAATATTGATTTATGGGTAAAAATTGTCTGTAGATTAATATTGCTTAATCATAAGGTTACATAACTGAACAATACAGTTGCTTATAATATTTCAACAAAGCTCTTATGATAAGCAACATAGGCTAGGCACAGAATCGATGAGAGAAGGCAAAGGGATGTTGAAACACACTGAAAATATGTATAAATATTATAAATTAATTACGTTAAGTGTGGCGTGTATCTGTTCAGCAAGTACATATGCAGCTGAAGAGCAATTTAACGATGCCTTACGTGCGGCCAATGCAGGTAATACTGAATTATTACAACAATATCGCCTGTCCATGCAGAATGATGCTTTAGGCTATTATCCGGAATACTGGATTTTAAACCAGAATCTTGCCTTGCAACCTGCCAGCCAAATTGTCAGTTTTGCTCAGCGCTACCCGCAATCTGCGATGGCTGAAAAGCTGGCAGCGGACTATGTCGAAGAAAAAGTCAAAATGGCAGATTTCACCACGGCTCAACCGGTATTGCCTTATGTGACCAATGCTGATCCAGCTGAAGCCTGTGCCGTAGCACAAGTTCGTGCCAAAGCCGGTGATGAGCTGGTTTATGCCGAGTTTAAAGAGGTCTGGCTAACCACCAATAGCCAACCGGATTCTTGTACTGGACTTGGTCGAATGATGCTTTCTAGTCCTTTAATGACGGCAGAAGACCGCCAACAGCGACTTTGGGTACAATTGCGTGCCGGTCAGTCAGGTCAGGCCATTGCTACTGCGCAAGGAATCGGTCTGAATCTGTCTTTAGCACAACTCAATTCGATTCAGGCCAATCCAACCAATTATTTATGGTCTGCACCGAAAAACAGTGCGGCAGAACATGCTTATCTGATATATGCACTGGGACGTCTGGCAGATAGTGATCTGGACTCGGCGTTATCCATTGTGAAACGGACTGCTGAAGGCACACCGGTACAAGTACAACGTGCCTTATACCGAGCTGTGAGTTATGTCGGTGGAACCACAGTCATGAAGAACAACTTTAACCGGGAAGTGTTAAATGCCTTTGATGCCAGTTATGGTCTGCCATTTAGTCCGGAAGAAGCTGAGATTTATGCGCGTCAGGCCATCCGTTTTAGTGCGTGGGAAAGCCTAATCCGTGCGATTGATGCCATGAGCGTCAATCAGAAACAGGAAGATCGCTGGCAATATTGGCTGGCCCGTGCCAGTGAGCAGCGTGCAGATCGTAGTTCAAAGAAAACTGCAGAGAGTATTTATCGTACATTGGCCGCCGGGGATGATTATCACAATCTTCTGGCACGCGACAAGTTGGGACAGCTGACTGCGAGCACACCCAATCCAATTCAGCCATCGAATCAGGCCATGCAACGTTTGAATCAGGATATTCATTTCCGTCGTGCGTTCACGCTACGTAATATCAGTGCACCGAATAACTACATTAACCGTGAATGGAACTGGGCAGTGCGTCAGGCCTATCTGAAGAAAGATGATGAGCTGTTGCTGGCCGCAGCAAAGCGTGCCATGGACATGGGCTGGCATGATCGGGCCATTTATGCAGCTGACCGCACCGTGAACAAACATAACTACAATTATCGTTATCCAATGCCGCACCAGAACTACGTGGTCAGTCATAGCCGCAATGCCGGGATCGATCCGGCTTGGGCTTATGGCTTGATGCGTCAGGAAAGCCGTTTCAATACCGTGGCACGTTCACATGTGGGTGCCGGTGGCCTGATGCAAATCATGCCAGATACCGCCAAGCTGGTGGCACGTCAAATGGGTGAGACTTATAATCCGGCAGCTTTGACCGATATGAATACCAATATTCGTTACGGCACCTTTTATTTATCGACCATTCAGCGTCAGCTCAGCAACAGCCCAGTCTTGGCAACCGCAGGCTATAATGCCGGACCAAACCGTGCCCGCCGTTGGCAGCCGGAATTTCAGGGCATGGCAGCAGATCAATATACTGAAAGTATTCCTTTACTTGAAACTCGGGATTATGTGAAACATGTCATGACCAATGCCACACATTACGGTCTCTTGTTGGGACAGGGTGCACAGTCCGTGGGTAAGCGTATGCAACTGATACCATTACGTAATACACAATAAAATTAAAATTATTGGGGATGGTGCTTTATTCATGAAAATAATGAAGGATCGTCGAGTTTGGGGGAAATGGGCAGCGCTTGTATTCTTGGGCAGCAGTCCGGCAGCATTCGCCATGCCGACAGACTATGTTATGGATGTAGAAATGGTGCCGGCTTTGTGTAGCCTGTACCCTGAATATGCAAAGAAACGAAAATGTCTAGAAGGTTATTCCTTGAATATTTCCGGCTTATATCCTCAGGCTATGTCAGAAAACTGTACAACCAATAGCTCTGCAAAACTTTCACCGCTTCAGTCCAAGGTGGTGGCCAGAATCATGCCGGATGAAAATACCCGGACCATTTTGTGGCGCAACATCGGCGGTTGCGTTCCGATGAATGCCAGCCAATATTTCCGGACGATTATCAATTATGCAGACCGGCTTAAAGTGCCGGCAGAGCTGACTGAACAGGAAAATATCACCATGTCAGTCGATGCGCTGCGTGTGAAATTTGTGAGAATTAATCCGCAATTACCCGCCAATGCTTTGAGATTTAATTGCCAGCTTACTCAAGCTAGCAGCGTGTTGACCTCGATCAAAGTCTGTTATCACAAAAATGGCAATTATAAATCCTGTCCTGCCAACATTATTAATACATGCCCAAAAACTGTCACAATAAAAGGAACATACTGAGCTTTTTTGCCGGTTTAATTTATATTTCCTATCAGACTTTAGATGAAATCCGTCCTCTTTTATATGCATCCGGCAAAGGATTGGAGTACAATCTTTCGCGTTTACGATTATTAGATTAAATACTAACTATTTAATCGCGTTGAATATCCTCAATTGGAGATAATTAGATGAAGCAAGCAGTTCGTGTTGCCGTTACTGGCGCTGCAGGTCAAATTGGTTACAGCCTATTATTCCGTATCGCAAGCGGCGAAATGCTAGGTAAAGATCAACCAGTGATTTTGCAATTGCTCGAAGTTCCTTTTGAGAAAGCTCAGCAAGCGCTTAAAGGCGTAATGATGGAGCTTCAAGATTGTGCATTCCCGCTACTAGAAGACATGATCGGTACTGATGATCCTAAAGTTGCATTCAAAGATGCTGACTACGCGCTATTAGTTGGTTCACGTCCACGTGGTCCAGGTATGGAACGTGCTGATCTGCTTAAAGTGAATGGCGAAATCTTTATCGGTCAAGGCCAGGCACTTAACGAAGTTGCGAGCCGTGACGTTAAAGTTCTTGTTGTAGGTAACCCTGCGAACACGAATGCTTACATCGCGATGAAATCTGCTCCAGATCTTCCAGCGAAAAACTTCACTGCAATGTTACGTCTTGACCACAACCGTGCTGCATCTCAAATTGCTGCTAAAACCGGTAAAGCGGTTAAAGACATCAAAAATCTTACAGTTTGGGGCAACCACTCTCCAACAATGTATGCTGACTACCGTTTCGCTACAATTAATGGCGAAAGCGTTAAAGACATGATTAACGACCAAGATTGGAATGCAAACACCTTCCTTCCGACTGTTGGTAAGCGTGGCGCTGCCATCATTGAAGCGCGTGGTTTGTCTTCTGCTGCTTCTGCTGCAAACGCTGCAATCGATCATATGCGCGATTGGGCTCTTGGCACAAATGGCGAATGGGTAACCATGGGTATTCCTTCTGACGGTTCTTACGGTATTCCTGAAGGCGTTATGTTCGGTTTCCCTGTAACGACTGAGAACGGTGAATACAAAATCGTTCAAGGTCTAGAAATCGACGAGTTCAGCCGTGAGCGTATCAATGTTACATTGAACGAACTTGAAGAAGAGCGCGCAGCGATTGCTGACATGCTTAAATAATTTGATCGTTTAGATTAAGTTGAAAGAGCACTCCATTCGGGGTGCTTTTTTTATATCTCTATTTTTTTGATGAACAAAAAATAACATGCTGTGATGCAGCAGCAACTGAATCTTGCTTAGGCTTGGACTAAGCTAAAAAACATAAATAATCCAATAAAAGGCGAGGTGAAGAAGATGTTTGATCAACACCCAACGTTAGAAATGTTTTTTCAGCAACTTGGATTGGACTCGAGTCCCGAGGCGATTGATGAGTTTATTAAGACCCATCAAATTGGCATGGACGTGCCTTTGCACAAGGCGCCGTTCTGGTCGAAATCCCAGCATGATTTCCTGATTGGTCAGTGGAAAAAAGATGATGAATGGGCAATTTTAGTTGATGTCCTGAATGAACAATTACATAGCGAAGCCCAGGGTTCTGGGTCATGTGATTTATAAATGAATATTTAAAGATTTATGCCAGTTCTTATTTTAGGGATGGTAAAGGTCTTATTTTTAGTTTAGAGCATATAACAGGAGCAAGTGGATCATGTTCGAACAACAGCCAACTTTAGAATTATTATTTGAACAATTGGGTTTGCCTTCTGATGAAGCCGCAATTAATGAATTCACCCATACCCATCAGTTGCCATCTGAAGTCGCTTTACCGGATGCCGAATTCTGGAGTGAGGGCCAAAGTGCATTCTTACGCGAGCACTGGCATCAAGATGATGAATGGATTGTGATTATTGACAAACTGAACCAGCTGTTACATGTCGAAAGTGACAAGCAAGGTGTTTAAATTATAGTCTACAAAAAGAAACAACAAACCTAGTGAAATGACTAGGTTTTTTTTGTCTTATCTTATAAGTTAGATCTATAAATAATTACAATTTATCTGATATAAGGAGGGCGACATGCTCATGAAGAACCAACCATCCTTAGAAATGTTATTTTCTCAACTCGGTCTGGCCAATAGCGCTGCTGCCATTGAGTTGTATATCCGGACTCATCAGCTTCCAGCAGGCCTGTCCTTGCATGAGGCACCATTCTGGAATAAATCCCAGCGTTCGTTATTGATTAGTCATCTGGTACAGGATGATGATTGGGCAATCTGGGTGGATGAGCTGAACCAGCAATTACACATGGATGCCTACAGACGTCAGCCTGCTTAACTGTGTTATATCTTGGTATTACTTAAAAAATGAAAGTGATGCTCAAAAGAAAACGCCTCAAATGAGGCGTTTTCTTTGACGCTGTTAAGCTTAATGCATTTTACTTTTTAATATTTTGATAAACCATTCCTGCTGACGATAATCACTAAAGGCATGATGCTGCTGCAACAATTCCAGTTCACATTCAACCGTTTTGGTGTATTTCCCTAACCAGTGACGTGTCAGGGCTGGCTCATTTTTACTGGCACTGGCATAAGCCAGGAAGAAATAAATATCGCCATGTTCATAACTGGCCATCGGCTTAAGAATTTGCTGGGTAATCAGGGCAAAATGCTGCTCTTTGGTCAGTTCAAAAAACATCATATAAGCCTTGGCCAGATGCAAGGATAAATTGATATACATGCGCAGCGGCATTTCTTCAAATTCCACCCGGCCTTGTTCAAGTAAGACAATCGCTTCTTGCAGGAAATGTCGCTGTTCCTGACGCAGCTCACTTAAAGTCACCAGCTGTAAACGAAGATCAGCACGTTCAAGCGTTAATTCTGGCGTATTGCCTTTTAAGTACAATCGGTCAGTTTCACCCAGTCGCTCAATAATCTGCTTGGTTGTTAATCGCATCAACGCAATCCTCATTTCTCAATAATGCCTATATGAGGTTAAAAAAATAAATTTAAAGCATGAGCGAGCATTAGATTAAGGCTGTATCGCTTCTTAACCAGGCCGTAATGGATAGACGTTGCTGTTTGGAAATTAAAACTTCATGTAACAAATCACTCTGGAACAGTACAATCCGGTTCGGCTGTGGCTGAATAATATGCCACTGGTCATTTTTATCTTGCAGACGCAATTCTCCCCCCCAATCTGCCTGCCATTGTTCATGCAGATAATACACACTGGAAATCATTCGGCCATTTTTAGCTTGAGGATTGTCACGATGCAGCGCATAAAACTCGCCAGCGTGATAGCAGGCAAAATGTGCTTCGATTTCTTTAATGCCTAAATAAAACGCGCGGTTTAAAGCTTGAGAAAACTGTTGCAGGGTTTGAGTGTGTAGGTGGGAAATTTGAAATTCAGGTCGTAACCAAAGAATATGATCACTACGGATGTTGCTGACGACGCCATTTTGAATGGCTGCATTACGAAATTCGTTTAAGTGGCTTAAGCATTCCTGACTTACCGCATGTTGATATTCACTAGAATAAGCATCGTCAACAATACTAAAGCCATGTTGATCTAAATCATCTAAGATTTGATCAACATTCCAATCCCCTGGGATGATAACAGCTTCCATTTTTTTCAATTCTCGATAGTGTGGCAAAACAGGTTCGCTATTTTAGTGTAAGAATCGTGCCTGAACGAAACTATTTTTCATGTTAAAATAGCTGTTGATATTAGGAATTAATGAAACATGAATTACCGTCACTCTTACCACGCAGGCAACTTTGCCGATGTCATGAAGCACGTTTTATTGCTTCAGTTGTTGACTCGACTGAATGCAAAAGACAAACCTTATCGCTATGTAGATACACATGGTGGTGCGGGTAAATATGATTTATCGACTGCTGAAGCGCAAAAATCAGGTGAGTTCTTAAACGGTATTCATCGTCTTGTTAAACTGGATGATTCGATCAAGCGTAACGCACCTGAAGGCGTACAACAATATTTGAAAGTTGTTGAGAAAATGCGTGAAAACTTTGGTAAGGGTGCTTATCCCGGTTCACCTTGGTTTGCTCTGGAAGGCATGCGCGAGATTGATAAAGCGACTATTTTTGAAATGCAGCGTGATGTGTTTCAGCAACTTCGTCATAATATTTTTGACAAGCGTGCCGGTTTGCATGAGCGTGATGCTTATGAAGGTCTTTTGGGGGTGATTCCGCCGAAAGAAAAACGTGGTCTGGTGATGATCGATCCACCTTATGAGCTTGAGCGTAAAGATTTTCCACAATTGGTAGAATTACTGGTTGCCGCTTATAAGAAATGGCCGACAGGTGTATTTGCTGTTTGGTATCCAATTAAAGACCGTGCCATGATTGAACGCTTCGAGAAAAAAATGTTCAAGACCGGCATCCGCCGTCAACTGGTGTGTGAAGTCTGTGTATGGCCGGATGACACCCCAGTCGGCTTGAATGGTTGTGGTTTGCTGGTGATTAATCCGCCTTGGAAATTCTCTGAAGATGCAGATGAAGCACTACAATGGTTATTCCCACATCTTCGTATGAGTGAAAATGGTGGTCACGCTGCAGTTCGCTGGTTAGTCGGCGAATAATTTTTTCAAAGCACAGGTCATAGCTAGGATCGACAAGAATGACAAATATAAGCAAACCGGAACGCGACTCTTCAAAAGACTTGCCTTTTGATGGCATCACCTTTGAGGTGGAAGAAGAGGAACATACCCAGGAAGGGCAGAAAGTTAAGCGTCGAGGCATCTATCTATGGCCGAACCTGATTACAACCGCTGCGTTGTTAGCGGGTTTTTACTCCATTATTGCCAGCATGAATGGCAATTTCCAGCAAGCGATCTATGCAATTTTTATTGCGGCTTTGCTGGATGGTTTGGATGGGCGTGTGGCGCGTGCGATTGGTGCGCAAAGTCCGTTTGGTGAACAGTTTGATTCGCTTTCCGATATGCTGGCTTTTGGTGTTGCTCCCGCGATCTTGATGTATAGCTGGGGTTTGAGTGATTTAGGCCGGATTGGTTTGGCCGCCTGTTTTGTCTATACCGCCTGTGCTGCTTTTCGTCTGGCCCGCTTTAACGTACAGATTGGCGTGGTAGACAAGCGTTATTTTATTGGTGTGGCCAGTCCATTGGCGGCTCTCATGATTGTTTCGCTGGTCTGGGTCGGTTTAGATTTTCCTGAAATTTTTGATATTCGTGAAGCATCCATTCAGATCATTAACGCCGTTGTCATTATTGCGGTGGGCTTGTTGATGATTTCCAATATCAAATATTATTCATTCAAGACCGTAGAGCGTAAACGCGTTCCGTTTTTTGTATTACCAATTGCCGTATTTGTCTTTGCTGCGATGACTTATAATATTCCTGTCGGCATTCTGGTAATTTCTATTCTCTATGCCTTATCTGGTTTTGTGACCACCTTTATGGCAAAAAGATCGAGTAGATTATAAAAATATAAGGAGTCTGAGATGCGGTTTCTTCAAGATTTTTTAGATCGTTCGAAACAGCTGAATCAGACTCCAACTGTTTCGCATTATCCTGCCTATCATGGCCCCAACTCAAAATATAAGATTATTCATCAAGGTTTGATGATTCCTGGACTTCCGGCGCCGCTGCACTATCTAAATTTTCTCAGCATTATCGGGCAGCCGAATGCACCGATGCTGGCCAATCCCAGTGCAATTCAAACCAACGCACTGGATACCGCAACAGTGATTTGCAGCACCAGTTCGCATATGGTCGGCCAACTGCATCGTTATTCAGTACAGCAGGACTGTAACTTTGATGCTGGCTTATTTCAGTTTTTAGATCGGGAGCAACTGAGTGGGACCTTTCCTCATTTTCGTTTGCAGCGTTTTGACTCGGAACTCAGTTTCGATTTAAGCATTCATACCACTCAGCTCATTTCCCACTTTAGCCAGGTGCGGTTTTCACTTGCCGAGCACTGGTCTTTGCTGTGCTATTGCCAAGGCACATTAAAATATAAACAACAGACATATAATATTGATAGCCTCGGAAGTTTTGAATATGCACGAAGTTTCAATTTCCCTTATCTGCCTTTGGCCTTCCTGACTTATCAAATTATTAACCTGAGTGAAAACCGGCAGCTACTGTTGGCGCAAATTCGGGATGGGGTGAATAGTATTGTTCAGTCTCGGATGTATTTGCGTGATTTAAACAAGATGCAGACTCAGATGTTTGATCAAAAAGTGTATTTTAAAGTCCATCGTGTCTATCCGCGCGTCACCACGCCGAATGGGCAAAATATGTATTTGCCACGTGAATTTGAATGGTGTTACGAAGCTAAAGATGGCACCTGTATTTGGGTACAAGGGCAAAGTCGCGGTGATTTCAAATTTGGTTTGGCCGCGGGCTATGTTGGAAGTTTTAGTTATCAGGTCAAAATAAATGAAGAGAACGAAAATGGGGAAGGTGGCTACTGTGAATACATTGATTGCCGTCCTTTACGCTTTCAAGAACAAGATAAAACCGACAAACTTTTAACTCATTTATCAAATTCTGTACCTTTAATGCTCAAAAAATAGAAAAACCTGCATTTTTTGTAGAATAAATAAACAGTCGTTGGTTTTTTGCTGAATTATTTAGAAATAGGGGTTGTGTTGGGTGTGAAATCCTGTAGAATGCACATCCATCGGCAGTGATGAAGATTAAAACTTCTGATAA
>NZ_VPEC01000038.1:0-20503 GCF_013417355.1 Acinetobacter sp. YH12255 | reverse complement strand
CTGACAAATATTTCTCAAATAAACTTCGAGTCATTTCTACCATCAATCAATGAAAATAATTTCGATCGATCAACCAGTAAAAATCCACACAAGTTGTTCTTCATAATCTCTTAATGATCTTCTTGCTCTTCGTCAGAAACAAGTTACTAGGCAACTCACACAACAACCTAACTTAATCAACTAAGTTCGTTTTGCTGTATCGCCTTGATGCAGCGTATTCTATACACTTTAAAAACAAGCGCAAGGGCTTTTCTCAAAAAGATTCAAAAAAGTGACTTGTACGTTTATTTTTTAATCTAAAATGTTATTTTTAGCCTTTTCTGAGAGATTTTCCAGATTTTTTGCATTAAAAGTATAACCAAATATAAATCTCTGCACTCTACCTATTAAAAAAGCATCAATACCATTTGATCCTTCATACTTTATCTTTTAATTCGTCTGTTCAGCCAACCAAGTCATAAATTTTTGACGTTCAGCTTTGGAGGCCTTTTGCCATAATTGAATGAGTTGTTGATCATTCTGCCCGACGAATTGAGTTTGAGGAGTGGCGACCGTAGCTACACTAGCTGCCTGAGCATATACAGGTGCTGGTTGATTAAGTGATGTTGCTGACTTGCTACTCATCTCGACTGTTTTGGTCAATACATTATTTGCAAACCATGTTCTCGCTGCATCTTTAGCGCCCGCTTGCTGAACAAGCAGCTGATTTTTTGCATCATATAAGCCAATGATGGGCTGATCCTGGTACTTTTTAGCTTCGTCAAAATTCTGAGGTGCATTAATTAACGCTAAACGATAGGTTTCACCATCTTTAAGCTCTGGAGTTTTTACAGTAAGCACTCCCGACTTTAAAATATCATGTGAATTATCAGAGTGCTGAAAAAACTCATTATAGCGGACGCTGATATTATTCATTCCAGCATCCAGTTTATAAGTTGAATTAGAACGTAATAGACTTGATTTTATTTCCTGATTATTTACCGCAACAATCTTAATTTCTTCAGGTACCGTAATAGTCACCGTTGAAAAAACCGAAGTACTAAACAACAGTGCCGCTACAGTTGTCGCAATACGAAAATCCATATCATCTACTCATTTCAAGTTAATTATTAAAGTTGAGCTGCACTATGCCGCGTTGAAATGACAATTTTATGACAAAAACTTCTCTTATTTCACCTGAACTTTTAGCATTTATTTGACTGGCAATTTTAAATTATCTGCTATTTAGCCAGTACAAATAAAAAAAGAAGCACAAAAGCACTTCTTTTTAGCTGAAACCCGATTTATGCAAAGGTTTTAAAACGCTCCGCATCATCCATAAAGGTTTTTTCGCCCGCAGGTGCTTCAATAGAACCAAAAACTAATTGTGCGCGAAGCTTCCAGTGCGATGGGACTTCAAAAGTTTGTGCAACCTCTTCATCAATAATTGGATTGTAATGCTGCAACGAGGCACCGATATTCTTCTCTGCCAAAGCCGTCCAGGTTGCAAACTGCGCAATGGCTGAAGAATGCTCTGACCAGACCGGGAAGTTATCGGCATAGAGTGCAAACTGTTCTTGCATCGATTTCACCACATTCTGGTCTTCATAAAACAATGCGGTGCCATAACCTGCTGCAAAACCATTAATTTTATTATTGGTTGCTTCAAATGCATCTGTCGAAACAAGATCACGCAAGGTTTCACGCACAATATGCCAGAAAGTATCATGTGATTGACCAAATAAAATTACCACACGAGAAGTTTGCGAGTTAAAAGATGATGGGCTGTGTTTAACTGCATCTTTAATGAGATTTTCAATTTCAGCCTGCTCCAAGCTCACATTTTTCCCAATGGTATAAATGCTTCGGCGCTGTTTGATTTGATCTAAAAATGCCATAAATTCACCTCTATGTATTTTGATTATTAAAAACTAATAAAGTCATACTACGTGTTTTGAGCACTTAAAACAGGTGCATTCCCATAACAATGTGTTTTATTTATAGAACAATCAGACTTAGATCTGAATAGAATATTTGTATTAGATTTCATTCGCAGCATCCATGCTGCTATACCGTCCTTCATCGGTTTTTAACCCAATACTTTAAAAAAGTGCTGATCTTGCTGTTCTAATTTTTCTTTTGCTGCCTGCTCAATCGAGCCAAAGCAAAGTTGGGCACGTAACAACCAGCTCTTTTCAATGTCAAAATGCTCGGCGACTAAAGTGTCGATCTGCGGATTATAATGCTGTAAAGATGCACCTAAACCCGAATCTGCCAATGCAGTCCACACGGCAAATTGCGCCATTCCTGATGTCTGTTCAGACCAGATCGGGAAATCTTCTGCATTGAGCGGCATTTTCTTTTGTAGTTGCTGAATCACGGCTTGATCTTCGTAAAATAAAATCGTGCCATATGCCGCGGCACACTGATTTAACTTGATCTCTGCACCTTCGTAAATATGTGTGGGCACATGCTGGCGCTGAACCTGTTTGACAAGTTCCCAAAACTTATAATGAGAATCCGCAAATAACACTACAATCCGCGTACTTTGGGAATTATAGGCTGAAGGACAACTGCGAACTGCTGCCTGAAGCATTTCACTCAGATACGCCTGACTATAATGTACCCGCTTGCCAAGTTCATAAATACTACGGCGCTTTTTCAACTGATCAACAAAAGTCAGTTTCAAATCATCATCAGGTTTGTTTTTTTTCGAAAATTTAAAGTCCTTGGTTATATCACTTGTTAATACCTGACCAATTTTATTTAGCAATGCCATTTCTTCCCCCCACAAAACCCAGCTAAAACAGCTCGAATAATCCCATACAAGTATAATGGCTTTATTACGGTAGATAGATCTGGTTCATATTTTCTAGCTGATTTTTAAAGCATTCAAACCCCTCAAAAACAACAAACTCCGCACTTAGCGGAGTTTGTGTGAATTATCACGCATTATTTATTTTCAGTTTCAAACAATGCAGCAACAAAAGATTTGGCAGAGAAAGGACGCAAGTCATCAATTTTCTCACCCACACCAATAAAGCGAATCGGCACATGAGTACGACTGGCAATATTAAACAGTACGCCACCTTTGGCAGTCCCATCGAGTTTGGTAATGGTCAAACCGGTTAGGCCTACCGCCTCATCAAACATTTCGACCTGGTTAATGGCATTCTGACCTGTTCCGGCATCGACAACCAACATCACTTCATGTGGTGCAGTCGCATCAATTTTCTGCATGACACGTTTTACTTTGGTCAACTCTTGCATCAAATGACCTTTGTTATGCAAACGACCAGCTGTATCAGCAATTAATACATCTACGCCTTTGGCACGCGCACTTTCAAAAGCATCGAAAATGACTGAAGCCGAGTCTGCACCATTGCCTTGAGCCACGACCGCAATATTATTACGCTCACCCCAGATCTGTAGCTGCTCCGTTGCAGCTGCACGGAAAGTATCACCTGCCGCCAGCATGACAGTCTTGCCTTCACCTTGCAGACGTTTGGCCAGTTTGCCAATCGTGGTGGTTTTACCTACACCATTTACACCGACCACTAAAATCACATAAGGCGATTTATTCGGATCAATGTGTAGCGGTTTTACCCGGGGTGCCAATAAAGCCACCAGTTCTTCCTGAAGCGCCTTATACAGTGAATGCGAGTAGATCAAGTCACCACGTTCGGTACGCTCGGTCAGGTTAGCAATGATGGTCTTGGTGGCTTCCACACCAATATCGGCCACCAGCAGCTGCTCTTCGACTTCTTCTAATAATTCATCATCAATTTCTTTACCACCGATCAGGATATTGACCATCCCATCGGCAAGGTTTTTACGGGTTTTGGTTAAACCCTCTTTCATACGGCTAAAGAAGCCACCTTTCGCCGCAGAATCTTCATTTTCAGTTTCTGTTACGACAGGTGCAGAAACTACAGCTGCTTCGCTTGGCGTTTCTACGATAGGCACATTGACCGCAGGTAAGCTCGGTAATGTGACATCATCATCTCCGATATCAGCATCAATCAAAAATTTGTTTTGCCCATTAGATTGCTGTTGCATGCCGAATCCTTGAAAAGCATTGCGTTAAAAACCCAGATTCTACCATAACTTGCCTGCTTTGCAGCTAGCAATGCAAATGCTGGACAAACATACCAAAAAGCTACAGCTCTTGGTTGCTTTCATCTCCGCATTTATTAAAAATAACCCTAAATACAAATGCCTATTTTTTGGGAGATCTAGTGTCCGCTACCTTTTTGACTGTCTCCTCTTTTTCCAGAATGATTAAACAAACGCTTTATCCACTTGGTGTCCTATTGCTGGGATTAAGTATTAATCAGGCCCAAGCCCAGACTCGTAGTGAATTATCACGCACCACTTTTGAAACCACTTTAAGTAATGGATTAAAAGTCATTATTCGGGAAGACCATCGTGCGCCCATGGTGATGACCCAGATCTGGTACAAAGTCGGCAGCAGTGATGAATCTGGCAATATTCTGGGGGTCTCGCATGCACTTGAACACATGATGTTCAAAGGTACGCATAAAGTTCCAAATGACGAATTTACCCGTCTGAGCCGGATTTATGGCGGTAGCATCAATGCCGCCACCTTTACCAATTACACCAATTATTATCAGCTCTATCCTAAGGCCTATTTCCCTATGGCACTGGAACTTGAATCTGACCGCATGAGCAATTTATTACTGCGGCAGCAGGACTTTGAGCCAGAAATTAAAGTGGTGATGGAAGAACGGCGCCAGCGTACCGATGACAACCCGCGCGCTCAGGCCTTTGAACGCTTTAAATGGATCAGTTATCCGACCAGCCATTATCGCCAACCGGTGATTGGACATATGAAAACCCTGAACAATATTCAGTTAAATGATGTCAAAAAATGGTATCGGGACTGGTATAGCCCCAATAATGCCATTCTGGTAATTGTCGGAAATGTGGAATCGGAAGCGGCTTTAGCGCAAGTGCAAAAATATTTTGGAGATATTCCTGCGTGTCCAACACCGCCACGTAATGATGTGCTGGAGTTTGAGCGCTTAGGCTATCGGCATATGGAAATTAACAGCAATGTTCAGGTGCCCAATCTGTACATGACCTGGAATGTGAAATCCCTCGGCACTGCCAAAAACCCACAAGATGCGTATGCCTTGACCATTATTCGCAGTCTTTTGGACAGCGGCATTTCTTCACGCCTGCAAGACCGTCTGGTGCGTGATCGTAAAATTCTGACCTCTGTCAGCGTTTCTTATGATCCTTATAATCGTGGTGACAGCCTGTTTGGCATTTCTGCCTTACCTGCGCCAGGCGTATCTTTGCAAGAGGCACAACAAGCGATTCAGGATGAAGTGGATGTACTCAAAACCACCGCCATGACCCAACAGGAAGTAGATCGTATCAGTACCCGCTTTATCTCCAGTTTGATTTATAGTCAGGATGATATTGCCGGCCAGGCCAAAATGATTGGCAATCTGGAAGTCAATGGACTGAGTTATCGGCTGATGGATCAACTACCCAAGCATTTTGAAAGTGTCAGCGTTCAGGATATCCAGCGTGTCGCCAATGCCTATTTCGTCCGAGACAATCTCAGCACACTTTATCTCTCACCTGAACAAAAAGCCCAATAATGGGGATTGCAATGCGTCATCATCTTCGTCCTTTTTTACTTATTTTTATTTTAAGTTTTACTTCTGCTGTCGATGCAGAAAATTATCTGGATCCTCAACCCGATCAAAACGATAATCCGAGTCAGTTACAGTCTATCCCTCTGTTGCAAAGCCTGAAAAATCTCAATCCGCAGCGTGAATTTCAGGCACCGTATATTCACGACCTGAACAATCGCTATCAGGTACGTACGCTATTTGTTGAAACCCAAGATCTTCCAATGGTGGATATCCAGCTGACTTTTAATGCCGGCTCGGCGCGTGATCAGGAAATTACTAAAGGACTCTATGGCCTGTCCAGTATGGCAGCCAAGTTGATGCGTGAAGGCACAGACAGATATAGTGCGAATCAGGTCGCGGCAATTTTTGACCAGACTGGAGCACAATTTAGCGTACAGGCCTATCGGGACATGTTTGTGGTTCGGCTGCGTACGCTTTCAGATCCAAATAAATTGGAACCGGCACTCGGAATGATGATGGAAGTTCTAAAGAATGCGTCATTTAAACCCGCCAGTATTAATCTGGCTTTAAGCAATACCCAAGTGGGACAAAAGCAATTACAGGAAAATCCAAGCCGGCTGATGGATATTCGTTTTTATCGTACTCTATATGGTCAGCATCCTTATGCAGAGCCAATTAGTGGCACCCAAGGCAGTACCAAGAAAATTAATGCCGAATTATTAAAACAATTCCGTGATCAGTTTCTGGTGGCGCAAAATATGAATATTGCTATTACCGGTAAACTCAGCCCCAAACAGGCGCTGGAACTGTCAGAACGGATTGCCGGCAATTTACCTCAAGGTCAAAAAGCAGCTGCATTACCACCGCCTGAAATTAAATATGGTTTTGAAGTGGTGCATTTACCTTATAACTCGTCTCAGGCGCATATCACCTTTGGACATATAGGGCCATCACGCTTTACTGAAGACCGACTGGCCCTAGAAGTCGCCAACCGCATGTTTGGCGGGAGTGGATTTAATGCGGTACTGATGCAGGAACTGCGGGTCAAACGTGGTTTTAGCTACGGCGCTTATAGCTCATTCAGCTTTAGTCAGGCACCCGGAGTATTCAGCTTTAAATATTCTACACGGCAGGATCAGCTACTAGAGAGTATTCAGATTGCACATCAGGCATTTATCAATTTTGTCAGCCAACCGATTGACACTCAACGTCTGGAAGAAACCAAAGCAGGCATGCTGCGCGCCTTCCCTAACAATTACAGCAGCAATGCCACCATTAATGCCCAGTTAGGCAATATGGGCTTTTATAGTGAGCAAAATGATTATTTATCCAGTTATCCGGAACGTCTAGCCAGAATTAGCGCAAAGGATGTGCAAAATGCAATACGCAAACATTTACATCCAGACCGCCTAACGCTGGTCGTGGTCAATAAAGAACTGGATAAAGATGCCTTGAAAATGCGCTTGGAGCAGAATTTAATGGATGCCAATTTCAATTTGCCAGCAAACCCTGTGCCTAAGGCATCTCCACCGAGAGCGGTGGCAGCTGACGTGCCCGCAGAGACTCCTGCTGATAGGCCTGCATCAATTTAAGATACTGCCCACGACGGATGTGCTGCTGCTCTAACAGAGCCAGTGCCAGATCCTGAGTTTGGGGCAAATTTTGCTGTTCAGAAAGTTGCCGAATCTGGGTGATTTGAGAGATGTTAAGCGGACGATAGAGAGCCAATGCGGCTAAAAATAAAATTACCACAACCATAAAAATGACAACAATATTATAAATCTGTTCCAGCTTGATTCTGCTGAACCATTGAATTAACTTTTCTGTATCTATAGACATACACTACCTCAAGTTAAAGGTAGTGTATGGTTAGGCTTATATAAGTTCAAGTCAGTAGCGCCATATTTAGCAGGGCTAAAATCCACGACTCTGCGGATTAGCTCATCATTCTGCTCAGAATAGTTGAATAGAGCACCAATGCTACAATCACCAATACCAGTGCAACAGCAAATTTACTTAACCCCGCTTCTGCTTCAGGGGGATGCAGGCGATCTTCATCTGCAATTCGAACCAACTCGCCATTATAGAGTTTATAGAACTGCTCACGCTGATTGACATCCAGAGCACGGGTAAAGTCATACACCTCTTTACGTTGTGCCAGTCCATAATTACCTAGATGCGTATATTTACTAAATATAGCGTCATCCAGTTTCTTGCGATGCAAATGTGCAAGTTCAAGGATTTGCCCAGCAGTTGGTGGCATATCAAAATTTACACCATCTAAAGTTCTTGTCATCATGGCTTTCTCCTTATTGTTTGATCTCTATTTACAATTTATCTTAATAATATTTATAAGTGTGTATAGTTTAGTCATGTAAACTATAACTAAAGTAAACGAATAAAATCGAATGGTTGACTTTTCCATTATTTTGTAATATTAGTTTAACAATACTAAGTTATATTTGTATTTAGACTGATTAGTCTGTCCTGTAATCATAATTAAAATTAAGGAGTTTTTATATGATACAACAACTCTCTCAACACGATCTGGAACATCTGTATGCAGATGCCGTGAATACCATCCAATCCCAAATGAACTTTGTGGATGCGGTAAAACAGCTTGAAGATGCAGCTCGTGCAGGTCATGGTAAAGCAGCGCTTTTTTTAGCAGAACTTTATTATCAAGGTTTCCGTGTAGAACGGGATTCACTCAAAGCGCAGTACTGGCAGAACATGGCCACCCTGCAAGCATAATGAAACGTCACCTAGGTGGCCTTTTTTTCAGCCTTTTTTTCGATAAATAGCAATAAATACATATTTTCTTACCAATCCTTGCAAAGCTGAAACAGTAATTACTTATAAAGTTCCTAGAATAGGGTCTGACATCCAATAGCACTTTATTCTAATGAAACCACGAAAAATTATTCAAATTGATCCGATCTGTAAAGAATCCCTTTTCAAGATCACCATGCTGAAATCTTTAAGGAATTGTGGCGAGCTATGGGGCGCATATCATCAAGGCTGGGCAATGATGCGTGATCAGGAAGACTGTATTTTCCCGTTTTGGCTAAATCCTCTCGATGCCAAAAATTATGCCCAGCAACATTGGCCTGATTATGCTCCGCGTAAAATCAATTCTGAAGATTTTGAAAATGCATTATTGCCGACCTTGTCGCGCCTGAATGTCACCCCAGCCCTGTGCAATACCAATGGCACCAGACTTAAACTGAGCACTGCACAGATGCGTCACCTATTTTTTTCACAACAAAGACTGCACATTGCGTAAATAACATGCTATTTATAAAGACTAAAACCTAAACACTTAGAGATGTTCAGGTTGAAGGCATACTCTAGGATTAATAATAAATTGACCAGTAAGGATGATGAAGCATGACCAATGTGGCACAGGTGCTGAATGAAAAAATGCATCAAGCTATTTATACCATCCGTCCAGATTCTACTGTTTTAGAGGCCATCACCTTGATGGCTGATAAAGGAATCGGGGCACTTGTGGTAACGCATGAAGATAACGTGGTAGGGATTTTGTCGGAGCGGGATTACACTCGTAAAATCGCCCTGATGCAAAGAACCTCTTTCGATACCACAGTCAATGAAATCATGACCTCTAAAGTGATTACCGTAAATACCTCGACGACTGTAGAAGACTGTTTAGCCTTAATGACTGAGCGCCATCTACGGCATCTGCCAGTGGTAGAAGATGAAAAACTGCTTGGTCTGATTTCAATCGGAGATTTGGTCAAAGCAGCAATGGATGACCAACGCAAACTGATTGATCAATTACAGCAATATATTTCAGGTTAAAAGCATCTCTGGCTTTCTCTCCAATATTTGAAGCGCATTTAAATAACTGAAGATCAAGCTTCGATTGAATGTATAAAAAATCCCGGTATATAACCGGGATTTTTTATACTCGTGTTTTGGATAAAATCAGTTTAGACCTAATTTTTCTGCCACATAATCCGAGTCTTTATCACCACGACCAGAAAGATTGACCACGATCTTGACTTCTTTTGGCAATTTGCCTGCTTCACGAATTGCCCAGGCCACTGCATGTGAACTTTCTAAAGCCGGCACAATACCTTCTACACGCGACAAGGTCATGAAAGCATCCAGACATTCCTGATCGGTCGCTGTGGTGTATTCAACCCGACCTAAGTCTTTAAGCAAACTATGCTGCGGACCCACCCCTGGATAATCCAGACCTGATGCGATCGAATGAACCGGTAAAGGTTCACCCTGCTCATCTTCCAGCACATAGCAGGCCATACCATGCAATTGACTTGGTTTACCCAGTGTTAAGGTCGCCGAATGCATATCGGTGTCCAGGCCATGACCTCCCGGCTCTACGCCCACCAGCTTTACTTCCGGTTCATTTAAAAAAGCGGTAAATGCACCCACTGCATTGGAACCACCGCCAACACAGGCCACCACATAGTCCGGGTTTGCACCAAAACGGTCATTACTTTGCACTTTGATTTCATCACCGATAATGGACTGGAAATCACGTACCATCATTGGAAATGGATGCGGCCCCACCACCGAACCAATGGCATAGATATAATTTTTCGGGTCTTTCAAGTATTCTTCAAATGCACTATCAACTGCATCTTTCAGGGTTGCTGTACCACGCGTCACAGAGATCAGGCGCGCACCCAGAATCTTCATTTTTACGACGTTTGGATGCTCTTTTTCAATATCCACCTGACCCATGTGAATTTCACATGGAATCCCAACCAAGGCACAGGCAGTTGCCAATGCGACGCCGTGCTGACCCGCACCAGTTTCTGCAATGACTTTGGTCTTGCCCATGTATTTGGCCAGCAAAGCCTCACCCAGACAATGATTGATCTTGTGTGCACCTGTATGATTTAAATCTTCACGTTTCAGATAAATCTGTGCACCGCCTAACTGATCTGACAGACGCTTGGCATGAAATAAAGGACTTGGACGACCCACATAGTTGGCAAACAGGTCTTTAAGCTCGTTCTGGAATTCTGGAGTATGGCGGATTTCCTGATAAGCGACATTGATATCGTCCATCGCCTGTTTTAGATCGGGCGGAATAAACTGACCGCCATATTGACCAAAAAAGCCGTCCTCATTGGGTAAAGCAATACCATTAATTTGATGAGCCATAATAATTCCTGAACTTTGGAATGTACAACAAATGACTTTATCCTAAAATAATGTGGTTAACCCACTCATAATTATAGATAAAGCCACTAACAGAAAAATAAAATTAACGCGCGAGATATTTGGTCATATCTTCAATGCCTTTCAAAGTCATTGGAAACATATGATCTTCAAAGATTTGCTTAATTAAACCAATGCTATGCGTGTAATGCCAATAGTTTTCTTCTTCGGGATTCAGCCATGCGGTTTTATCAAAATGCTGTCGCAGACGCTGTAGCCAGACCTGTCCTGCTTCATCATTCATATATTCAACCGAGCCGCCGACCGAGGTGATTTCATAAGGCGCCATACTGGCATCACCGACCACAATTACCCGATAATCGCGACCATAGGTATTGAGTAAATCCCAGGTATTCATGCGTGAACTGGAACGACGGATATTGTCTTTCCAGACATAGTCATACAGGCAGTTATGGAAATAAAAATAATCCAGGGTTTTAAATTCGGTTTTGGCTGCGCTAAACAGTTTTTCACACTGGGCAATATGTGAGTCCATGGAACCGCCGACATCAAACAGCATCAGCACCTTAATGCGGTTACGGCGCTCAGGCACCAGCTGTACGTCTAAAATACCCTGCTTGGCGGTTTCACGAATCGTGCCATCGATATCCAGCTCTTCGGCTGCACCCTGACGCGCGAATTTACGCAAACGGCGCAGTGCCATTTGCATCTGACGACTTCCCAGAATCTGCTCATCATCGAGGTTGCGATATTGACGCTGCTCCCAGACTTTCACCGCAGAGCGTTTCCGTCCCGGCCCACCAATACGCACCCCTTCCGGATGATCGCCATAGGCACCGAAAGGCGAAGTGCCGCCGGTACCAATCATCTTGTTGCCACCCTGATGTTTTTTATGCTGTTCGCGCAAGCGCTCTTCCAGCATTTTCATCAGCTCTTCTAATGATCCGGCTTTTTTCAGCTCTTCGCGCTGTTCAGGAGTCAAATGCTTTTCAAGCAGTTCAAGATCGAACCAGTCTTTGGGCAGCTTATGCACCTGATTCAGCAGTTCATCAATATCAAAGCTCTGAATACCATCAAAATAGTCTTTCATGGCGCGATCGAATTTGTCGAAATAGCGCTCATCCTTAACCATTACAGTTTTGGCCAGCTGATAGAACTCATCCTGATCGGCAAAGACCAGTCCAGCCGCAACCGCCTGATTCAAATCGATCAGCTCACGGGTTGAGACCGGTACGCCGTATTTGCGTAAGGTATAAAACAGTCGCACAAACATGCGTGTTTCTCCCTTAACGACGTGACATAAAGGCTAGACGTTCAAGCAACTGTACATCTTGCTCATTTTTGATCAAGGCGCCGTACAAGGGTGGAATCGCTTTGGATTTATCAGTATTGCGCAAAATATCTTCCGGCATGTCGTCAGCCATGAGCAGGCTGAGCCAGTCAATCAGCTCAGATGTTGATGGTGGTTTTTTCAAACCCGGAATCTGGCGCAATTTAAAGAAAACCTGCAAGGCTTCATTGACCAATGTGGCAGAGATATTCTCGAAATGCACATCGATGATTTCGCGCATGGTCGCTTCATCCGGAAATTCGATATAGTGGAAGAAACAACGGCGCAGGAATGCATCGGGCAATTCTTTTTCATTATTTGAGGTAATGATGACGATTGGACGCTGGGTTGCGGTAATGGTTTCCCCGGTCTCGTACACATAGAACGACATTTTATCGAGTTCATGTAGCAAGTCATTCGGAAACTCGATATCTGCCTTATCAATTTCATCAATCAGCAAGACACAACGTTCTTCGCTGGTAAATGCTTCCCACAGTTTACCCGGCTTGATGTAGTTCTTGATGTCATAGACACGGTCATCACCAAGCTGACTATCACGCAGGCGCGACACCGCATCGTATTCATACAGGCCTTGCTGTGCTTTGGTGGTGGACTTGATATGCCAGGTGATCAGTTTTAGGCCCAGGCTTTCTGCTACCTGCTCAGCCAATAAAGTTTTCCCTGTACCAGGCTCACCTTTGACCAATAACGGCTTTTGTAAACTACGGGCAGCTTTAACCGCCAACTTTAAACTGTCAGTCGCAATGTACTGAGCTGTACCTGAAAATTGTTGATGATCAGCAGACATGATTTAACCTTATTTTTTTACTTACAACGGTGAACTTTTCTTGTGAACACGAAGATTGCCCTTGTTCGACACATAGGTCGACCAGCAATAGCCAATCACAGATCCAATCCCAATGACAAATAAAATAAGTGACGCATTAATCCAAATCAGAGCTTGCTCTTTGGTCAACACACCAAACAGCAAGCCAAAGATTGCAGGTGCGATAGAGGCATTCGGCCCCTCGGATACCGTCGGTGTCAATAGAATGGCAAAGCCTAAAATCCACAAAAAACCACCTAGCGGCTTAGGCAGGCGCCTGGTTACGCCATACCAGCACCATAAAGCAATCAGGCTGCCCAGCAGATAAACTGCAACAGCAATGCTCTGTTCAGGAATTGAGTCTAAGACAGCAACATAACCATTCATTTCACAACTCCTGAATTAACATTAAGCGCCACGCAATCCTTCTGGAGCGACTGCATTCGGATCAATCAAGCCTTCTGGCGGCATTTGCAAAAAGAAACCACGTGTAGCAATAGAATCCATCACATGCAATACATTGGCACGTGCCAGTTTACGCGATTCGCTCAGTTCAAGATGCATGACAAAAGTCGCACGTCCAAATGCGGCTTGTACGGGCTCAGACAATACGCTGAGTGGCTCGAATATTTCAGCTTCGCTTTCATCCGCAGGACGCGCCACATACAGATACATTTCACTTTTTTTGCTGGATTTGTAGATAGACACTTGCATGTTTCAAACGACTTTTCTGGAAAAACATCCGCAAGGATACATCAAAAAAAAGACAGAAACATTAGCCACGTCTCACGCATCAGTCGTGATTTTGTATAATTGCTCTATCTTTAACCAATCCTGCAAGCGATCACTCACTGACTTTCATCTGGGTCGATAAATAAGATTCATCCTGATGCAGCACCTGAATCAGTGGCTGGGTTAACAGTTCATAGCGCCAGCCCAGCAGATAATCCGGCAGATCCTGCTCATCCTTATGAAAGACCACATGCTGATACAAGGCATTCAGCCATTTTTTACGCATCAGCACTTCTTTTGGAATTGAGGTTTCATCGACTACATTTTGAATGATGTTATCGATCTTTTCGCCGATATCTTTGGAGGAATGACGGATTGGACGCGCCAGACGTAACGGCCAGCTTTCCGGTTCCGGCAAGAATTTCAATAAATCTAAAATAGTTTTACCATGTTCACGAACCACATTTGAACGGATATCTTTGACTTGACTCAACTGGAAGTTATTGCGCGGGAACTTCTCGACCAGATCAATCATACTGACATTCTTTAAGATAAAACTACGTGGCTGATTCAGTGCTTTGGCAATCTGATCGCGCCAGACCATCAATTGCTGTAATTGCATCAGCTGACGGCGTGAATGGCGATAATTCCCCACATCCTGATATAACAAGGCCGTTGGTGTATCTTCACCAATTTCCTGAGTCAAGAAACGACAGTCTTGCAAGGCGAAATCCAGTAGGTATTTCGTATCCAGCTCTTGTTTGATTTTGTCAGACAGCTTGACCAGATAATGCACATCATTGGCCGCATAAAGTAATTGTTCTGAACTTAAAGGACGTGCCAGCCAGTTAGAACGGGTCTGGTCTTTTTCGATATCGACTTCCAGCATCTGTTTGAGCGCATTCTGATAGCTGACTTGCAGACCATGCCCCAGAAAAGACATGCCGACCTGGGTATCAAACACATTGGTCAGTGATTTCTTTTGGGTATAGTGATAAAGCAGATCAATATCTTCGCTACAAGCATGAAAAATATTCTGCTGGGCGTTAAAAACTTTATTGAAGAACTCAGTCAGATCCAGGGTGGTTCCATCCAGCAAATAGACCTTGTTGTCTACATTGATCTGAAACACACCCAGTTTCGGCCACAAAGTATCGACCTTGATAAATTCGGTATCCAACCCGTAAACAGAACTCTGATCCATCAGGTTCAGCACAGGGTATAAATCGTTTTGATGTTGAATAAATTGAAACATAAAGACTGAGTCTAAAATTAGATTCTCGATAGATCCATATTAACTGATCTATAGAATTTTTGTATAAAAAATAACGCTGATTCTGCTCTATCTAGCAAAAATACCCCTTATTTATTAGGCTCTAGATTTTAAATAATATCTTTTTTATATTAAAACTAACAAGATTTTTAAGTCTATCTTACTTCATGCGCATCCGGTTATGTACGGCCTGACTCAAGGTATGACTATCGACATATTCCAGTTCACCGCCCTGTGGTACACCTTGGGCAATTCGAGTCATCTGGATCGGCAGATGCTTGCTGGCTTCCACCAGATAATGTGCCGTGGCCTGACCTTCTACCGTCGCATTAGTAGCGAGAATGACTTCCTTCACCTGACCATTGGCCAAACGGTGCAACAAATACGGAATGCCAATTTCTTCAGGACCAATCCCATCGAGCGGTGACAAATGCCCGCCCAGTACATGGTATTTCCCTCTAAAGCTGCCACTTTGCTCAATCGCCATAACATCTGCAGGTGATTCCACCACACAGAGCAATTCATCATCACGATCTAGCGACGTACAGATATTGCACACTTCATCTTCAGTCAATGAATGACAAACCGAACACTCATGAATGTAGTTGGTCGCCTCAGTCAACGCATGCGCCAGACCAATTGCACCTTCACGATTTTTCATGATCATATGCAATGCCATACGTTGAGCCGATTTCGGCCCAACGCTTGGCAAAATGCGTAATGCTTGAACCAGTTGATCAAAACGATCACTAAACATTGCGCATTCTTCCTTAGAACATACCTGCCAGACCCGGTGGTAAACCCATACCCGAGTTTGCTGCTTTCATTCTTTCATCAGAGACCAATTCTGCCTGACGCGCAGCATCATTCATTGCAGCAGCAATCAGATCTTCGATCATGTCTGGATCATCCTGAAGTAATTCAGGGTTGATTTCGATACGCTTCACCACATTGCGGCAAGTCATGGTGACTTTGACCAAACCACCGCCCGCTTCGGCATGCACTTCAGTTTGTGCCAGCTCTTCTTTGGCTTTTTTTACATTGTTTTCAACTTCTTTTTGCATGCGCTGAGCTTGCTGCATCAACATATTAATGTTCATAAATATCTCCGAACATAAATTTATAAAATTAGATAAGATCTAAACCACGAGTAATATCACGAATAATATCACCAATCTCTTCTAAACCAACAGAAACACGAATTAAACCTTCGCGAATACCTGCTGCTTCTTTGGCTTCAGGCGATAATTTACCGTGTGTGGTGGTTGCCGGATGGGTAATGGTTGATTTCGCATCCCCCAGGTTACCGGTGATCGAGATAAACCGGGTATTGTCAATGACTGTCCAAGCGGCTTCACGACCGCCTTTCACCTCAAAAGACACAATGCCACCAAAACCCGTCTGCTGTTTCACTGCCAGCGCATGACCGATATGCGCAGGCAGACCGGCATAATAAACCTTCTCTACCTTTGGATGCTGATCCAGAAATTCAGCCAGTTGCTGCGCACTTGCTGAATGCTCACGCATACGTAAACGTAACGTTTCTAAGCCTTTCAGGAATACCCATGCATTAAACGGGCTCATTGAAGGACCTGTGGTACGCACATAACCAAAGATTTCTTCCAGCAGTTTATGGTTTCCAACCACAGCTCCACCTAAGGCACGGCCCTGACCATCCAGATATTTAGTCGCAGAATACACCACCAGGTCTGCACCAAATTTGAGGGGTTGTTGTAACACTGGTGTACAGAAGCTATTGTCGATTGCCAGTAAAGCATCATTGGCATGGGCAATATCAGCCAATGCCTGAATGTCAGCCACTTCTGCAAGCGGGTTTGATGGAGATTCAACAAACAGTAATTTGGTTTCAGGCTGGATGGCATTTTTCCATGCATCAAGATCGGTCAAATCGACGAAATCGACACTAACCCCAAATTTTGCGACATATTTTTCAAATAACGATACGGTTGAACCAAAGACTGCACGTGAGCAGATGACGTGATCACCTGCTTTCAAAAAAGCCATGGTCACTGCCATAATGGCAGCCATACCTGAACTGGTAGCAACGGCGCGCTCTGCACCTTCGATTGCCGCCAGACGCTTTTCAAACATGGCAACGGTTGGGTTGGTAAAGCGAGAATAGATATTGCCCGGTTCCTGACCTGAAAATTTCGCAGCAGCTTCGGCGGCATTTTCATAAACAAATGACGATGTTAGAAAAATGGGTTCAGCATGTTCACCCTCAAAGCTACGGGTATGACCTGTACGGATGGCTAAAGTTTCTAATTGATATGAAATATCGTCTTGCTGGCTCATCGCTCTACCTCAGCCCTAAGGCTGCCTTTTGTAAAAAATTGCCAACATTTTGAGCGCCTATGCTATTTCAGGTCAAGGCATAATAAGCAATTATTGCTTAGACTTCGATCAATCCTTCCCCGGATACGGATATTTTATTTACATGATTCAGTTAAAACAAAACTTTCAGCGCCAGCAAAAAAAATTGAAACATTTCAGTGCCCGGATGTTTAATGCCTCCTCTCTGATTCTGTCGCAAAAAACGCCTTTTGAATATATTGCCAGCACCGAGTTTTGCAAGATTCGCTATTACGCCTCACCCGAGAAGAAATACAAGGAGCCATTGGTATTTGTCGCCCCTCTCGCCATCAATATGGATATCTATGATCTGTATCCCTATCGTTCGCTGGTCAAGCATTTTCAGCATAGCGGTTTTGATGTCTATCTGGTGGAATGGAAACGTTTTAACTTTAGACATCGTCATTTAAACTTTTTGTCTTTTATTGATGCAGCCATTCCTCAATCTATTGAAACCATCTGCAAGCATTCGGACAGTCAGTTCATTTCCCTACACGGCTGGAGTATGGCTGGGGTATTTGTCACGCTTTATACCGCCTTGCATTCGCCTGAACATGTCAAAAATTTGATGGTCGTTGGCAGCCCCATCGACAGTTATGCATCAGGACGGGTCGGCAAACTGTTTTCGACCACCAATAAACTGATTTCTAAAAATAAAAATCTGCAACAGGCCATTCATCAGGGTCATATTCCAAAGCAATATATTCATACGCCCGGCATTGTAAATGCCTTGGGCTTTAAGTTACTGGATCCGATCGGCTGGCTGAAAAGCCAGAAGCAGTTTTTACTGAATCTGGATCATGTCGAAAATGTCTATGAACATGCCACCATGGGAAATTTTCTGAATAAGATGATTGATTATCCGGGCGGGATTAATCAGGACATGGTCTTACATCTGTGGCTGCAAAATCCTTTAAAACAAGGTTCAATCACCTTAAATGGTCGTACTGTTGACCTTAAGAATATCAGCTGCTCGCTGTTGGTCGGTGCCGGCCAAACCGATCAGATTGTCACAGAACAGTCAGCTAAGCCTTTGATAGAATTGACAAGTAGCCAGGATAAGACGTTTACTCTGATTCCGGGTGGTCATCTGGGCCTGATGTCCAACCAGAAAACAGCCAATACGTTCTGGCCCAAAATGACGACCTGGCTGGCGCAGCGCTCTACACGTCTTGATGCTTAGCGCATCTGCGTCAGCATCGCCAAAAAACATTAAAATTTATTTACATATTCAGAGGATACAGCATGATTCAGTCAGTAGCATTTATCGGTTTAGGTGCCATGGGTTATCGTATGGCGGCACATTTACCCAAGCAGTTTGATACCGTCTATGTCTGGAACCGCAATTTTGACAAAGCAGAGCAACATGCTGCTGAATATGGCACTCAAGCCGTTACGCTAGAACAGGCCGTTCAGGCAGATATTATCTTTTCATGTTTGCCGACCAGTGCCGATGTAGCACAACTTCTGGAAAATTTGTCGCTTAAATCCGGCTCAGTCTGGGTCGACTGTACCAGTGGTGTACCGGATTCCGCGCAAACACTGGCAGCACAACTGGCTGAACGTGGTGCTATCTTTCTGGATGCACCGGTCAGCGGTCAAACCATTGGTGCTGAAAATGGCACCTTGACAGTGATGGTAGGCGGCGATGTCCAAGGTTTTGAAAAAGCCCTTCCTGCGATGCAGGCTTTTGGCACACTGATTAAGCATGTCGGTGAATCTGGCGCAGGTTTTGCAGTGAAAGCCGTGAATAATATGTTAATGGCTGTAAACCTGTGTGCGGTCGCAGAAGGCTTTACTACGCTGAAAGCACATGGAGTCAACCTGAATGAAGCACTGGATTGTATTAATGCTTCAAGTGGTAAAAGCATGGTGACCGAAACCGTATTACCACAGCGTATTTTAAATCGCAGTTTTCCTGTAACCTTTGCCCTGCCACTCTTGGCCAAAGATACCGGCATCGCAATCGATCTGGCGCGTGAGGCTAAACTGTCTGCGCCTGTGCTATCATTAACCCAGAATCTAATTCAGGCGGCCAGTGATCTATCGGATAAAAACAGTGATTTTTCCAGTGCCGTGAAAATGTATGAATCATGGAGTAATATTACCATCGAGTAATATCTCGCCATTGAATAATGATAACAAAACCTCATATTGTGACTAGTAGGCAGGCACATATAGTGGATAACCCAGAGGAAACTCGCATGAAGAAATTTTCTGTTGCAGCATTAATTGGCTTAGCAACTTTGTTCGGGGCTTCAACATCGGTTCTTGCATCTGAACAGGAATGCAAAAAATTGAAAAATGATCATGACGTGATTTATGCGTCTAAAGGATTCTGTTTTAAAGATCCAGAAGCAAAAGCGAAGTTCGGCAATGACAATTGCTATACAACCAAGCCAAAATTCTCGGAAAAAGAGCAACAGCGTCTTGACGTGATCAAAGATCGTCAGAAAGAATTGAACTGTAAATAATTCAATTCAATAACGCTCAAGGAATGTACTTATGACTTATGATGATCAGAATATTTTTGCACGAATTCTACGCGGTGAACTTCCTGCGATTAAAGTGTATGAAGATGACCAGGTTCTTGCATTTATGGACATCATGCCGCAAGCAGATGGTCATACTCTGGTCGTTCCGAAAGCACCAGCCATCACTTTACTAGATCTAGATCCTGAAGCTGCGGCCTATACGATTCAAATTGTACAGAAGGTTGCGAAAGCAATTGAAAAAGGTTTGGGCGTTGACGGCATTGTCCTGATGCAATTATCAGGTGCTGCTGCTGGCCAGACTGTACCGCATATTCATTTTCATCTAGTGCCGACTTCTCTGCACAACTTGGGTAAACATGCTGCCCAGATGGGTGATCAGGAAAAAATTAAAGCGCTGGCTGAAAAAATCAAAGCTGCACTTTAAGTTTAACTGAATAAAAAAATGGAGCTTCGGCTCCATTTTTTTATTCTACTTAAAGCATAAAACTTTAGAAATAAATGCGAATCATTAAGATAATAGCAACCAAATTATCTTTAAATACAAAAAATTGAATGTGTAATATGGCGGATTCAAGCGGCAAGTGCAACAGTATAAAAACCAGCCATAACTTCACTAGGCGTATACCAACCTAGTGTTTTTCTAGGACGATGGTTGAGTGCAAATTCTATCTGCTCTATTTGTTCGTTTGA
>NZ_VPEC01000037.1:0-20831 GCF_013417355.1 Acinetobacter sp. YH12255 | reverse complement strand
GCCACGCCGATTATGTTAAAAACATGATTACTGGTGCTGCTCAGATGGACGGCGCGATCCTTGTATGTGCTGCGACTGATGGTCCTATGCCACAGACTCGTGAACACATCCTGCTTTCTCGTCAGGTGGGTGTACCTTACATCGTTGTATTCTTGAACAAATGCGACCTTGTAGACGACGAAGAGCTTCTTGAACTGGTTGAAATGGAAGTTCGTGAACTTCTTTCTACTTATGACTTCCCGGGCGATGACACTCCAGTGATCCGCGGTTCTGCACTTGCTGCACTTAACGGTGAAGCTGGTCAGTATGGCGAAGACGCTGTTGTTGCATTGGTTGAAGCACTTGACTCTTACATTCCAGAGCCAGAACGTGCTATCGACCTTCCATTCCTTATGCCAATTGAAGACGTATTCTCAATTTCTGGTCGTGGTACAGTAGTAACTGGCCGTGTAGAGACTGGTATCGTTAAAGTAGGCGAATCAGTTGAAATCGTTGGTATCCGTGATACTCAAGTAACTACAGTTACTGGTGTTGAAATGTTCCGTAAATTGCTTGACGAAGGTCGTGCAGGCGAGAACTGTGGTGTTCTTCTACGTGGTACTAAGCGTGAAGACGTACAACGTGGTCAAGTATTGACTAAACCAGGTGCGATCAAGCCACATACTAAATTCGATGCAGAAGTATACGTACTTTCTAAAGAAGAAGGTGGTCGTCACACTCCATTCCTTAACGGTTACCGTCCACAGTTCTACTTCCGTACTACGGACGTAACTGGTGCGATCGCGCTTAAAGAAGGCGTGGAAATGGTTATGCCTGGTGACAACGTTGAGATGTCAGTAGAGCTAATCCACCCAATCGCAATGGACCCAGGTCTACGTTTTGCGATCCGTGAAGGTGGTCGTACAGTGGGTGCTGGTGTAGTTGCTAAAGTAACTGCATAATCGCTGATTGTGTAAAAAAAGCGCCTCTTTGAGGCGTTTTTTTTGTCTGGATTTTTGTCAGACAATCACTCATGAGTGTCCTTAACTGATAGTGTGATGACCTAAACTGCACTTATTTATACGATAAAAATCAATAAAACTAGGCTCAATAAAACAAATAATAGATTCAGGCAGCTGTGCTTGAAAGGAGCCTACAATGAACGTAAAAGTAAAAATTTCAGAGCGTGCTGGTGCAAGCTTTCCTGTTCGTCGTATGAATTTTGATTTTGATCATGTCCCGGAATACTGGATGCATGGATCAGCCGGTTTAACGCATTTTATGACCGCCTTATCTGCACTGTTTCCGGCAGGTGAAAAGTTCTTTATCGATAGCGTTCGGGCCGTGCGTCAGCATCCAGCGATCAAAGATAATGCAGAATTGCAAAAAGAAATTTCTGCCTTTATTGGTCAAGAAGCTATGCACACGCATGAACATGTCGGTTTTAATGCCTCCGCACAGCGCTATGGACATGATGTCGAGACACTGGATCATTATACCGATCAGGTGATTCAGACCACGCGTAAAGTCATGGCCAAACTGCTGAAGCCAGTTGGCATTAGCCAAGAAATGGTGGATTTGACTGCAACCACAGCACTGGAACATTTTACCGCGACCATCGCAACGCAGTTGTTAAGTAACGCTCATATCCAGGAACTGATGACTGATAAAACCATGAAAAATATGTGGATGTGGCATGCGATTGAAGAAAATGAACATAAAGCGGTGGCCTATGATGTGTTTGAAGCTGTCTTTGGTAACGGTTTAAAAGCCTATGCGCTACGGACCTCATCTTTGGTCATTTCGATGGCAACCTTAGCTGTTGTACAAAGCTATTTTCTGGCCCGTTTACTCAAGCAGGACAATCAATTGAATTTGGAATCGCTGAAATCGATATATACCTACGCGTATAGCCCATCAAAAGGGGTAATTACGGGCATGAGTCGTGAAATGTTAATGTACTTTAAACCTGGCTTTCATCCAAATGATCATGATACACATGGCCTGTTAACAGTCTGGAAAGCCAAACTCGGACTTGAATAGGACTGAAAATTAAAGAGCGATTGAAATTGCTCTTTTTTTTACTCGATTTTTTGGATGAAGTTTCTATAATGCGGAAGTTAATTCTATATAAGATGAACGAAGATGATTCGTTTAATGCAAGCAGCGGATGTAGCAGCCGTTGCAAAGATTGAAAAATCTGTTCAATCACATCCCTGGACTTTAAAACAGTTTGAAGATGCAGTGACTGCTTATCAAAGTACCGTGATCGAGCAGCAAGGGCAGGTGCTGGGATTTTGTATTTTACAACCGGTGCTGGATGAAGCCAATTTACTGCTTATGGCAATTGATCCGGCTCAGCAAGGTCAGGGCTTGGGTTATCAATTATTGGATGCCTCAGTCGCCATGCTGAAAAATAATCCGGTGCAGATTTTCCTGGAAGTGCGCGAAACTAATATTGCTGCCATCAAGCTTTATGAAAAGTCAGGCTTTCATCAGATTGATTTACGCAAAAATTATTATCCGGGTTCAAACGGAACACGCGAACATGCCATCATTATGGTCAAGGCATGTACGGATGACTTTGCTAGCCTGTTCAAATAGAAACTGACGACCTTATTTAATAATCTGGTGATTCCATCCGCTGGGTAAGGTCGTCATCAATGAGTTTCCCAGGTGCTGAATCTCCAGCTCACTCAGCGCACGGTTTAAACGTCGCCATTGGCCATCAATCAAGAGTTCTAGCGGCAGATACTGAGATTTATAATTCATCTTGTTGGAGTGTGGCACCCAATAACCGAGGTAGATGAATTGCAAGCCAAGTTTTTGCGCATGTTCAATCTGCTTCAAGATTGCAAATGCACCGAGAGAGCGGCGATTTTCATCCGGATCGAAGAAGGTATATACAGCCGAGATGCCATCATCCAGCAAGTCGCAGGTGGAAACACTGATCAAGCGATCATCCAGCCATAATTCTAAAAAGAAGCTGTCCGTACAACTTTGCAATAAAAACTTTTCGAACTGATCGCGACTCGGAGGGAACATGTCACCATCTGCGTGGCGTTCATTGATATAGCGTTCATACAGCGCATAATGCGTATCACCGGCCTGCTCTGGACTGGTAATTTTCACCCGAAGATCCTGATTGCGTTTCCAGGCTTTTTTTTGTGAACTGTTCATGGAAAATTCAGCCACTGGCACGCGTGAAGATAAGCATTGACGACACAGATGACATTCCGGACGATAAACAAAATCGCCACTGCGCCGGAAACCGGTGCGCGACAGTTCTGACAGGGTCAGTACATCAATGCGATGCGCAGGATCCAGAAAAACCATACGTGCCGACTTATTGGGCAAGTAGCTGCAATCGTGCGGCGGCGTAATATAATACTGTAAATCGTTCAGTAGGGACTTTGGCTGATAAGAGTTCATAACAAGTACCCTCTGTTATTTTCATTCACTGAGTCGCGCGTTTTGCGCTATTGTTTTACTTGAAAATACACCCTCTTGATACTTTTTCCAATCGATAGTAGGCTGTTTTACAACATCTTGTAACGAATTAAGATAGTCTTGGCGAGAAAGTGTACAGGCGCCGAGGCTTAAAAGATGGTCATTGACCAACTGGCAGTCAATCCAGGGCAGCTTATTTTCCTGCCCAATCAGCATTAAAGTATAAAAAGCCATTTTAGAAACATCGGTCTGCGTACTAAACATGGACTCACCAAAACAACCCTGTCCAATCGTCACACCATAAAGCCCACCTACAATGCGATTTTCATCCCAGATCTCAATACTATAGCCATATCCGGCATCGAACATGTCGCAGTATCCTGCGATAATATCTTCACTGATCCAGGTTTCTTCTGCATAAGCACGCGGCAGTGAGCAGGAACGAATCACCCTTTCAAAAGCATGATTGACCGTGATTTGATAATCCCATTTTTTCATATTGCGGATCAGGGATTTACTTGGATGATAATCATGGGGCCGAATAATGCAGCGCGGTTCCGGACTCCACCAGCAAATAGGTTCTCCCTCAGAAAACCAGGGAAATAAGCCATGGGTATAGGCTTCAAAAAGTGTGGAAGGGGAGAGGTCAGCACCAATACAAATCAGTCCTTCGCCTTCAGGGTCAACCTGCATCGGGTCAGGAAAGATAAATTGTGAGGGAGGAAGTAGATGCATGGCAAACCTGAAATAAAACTATAGATGAATCATAAGCTAATTCTAGCAATAAAAAAGCCGCCCATAATGGACGGCATTTTTATTCTTGCTGCTTAGTCTAGTTTGCCCATCGCATCAAGATATTTTTCTGCATCGAGTGCAGCCATACAGCCTGAACCCGCAGAAGTAATGGCCTGACGGTAAATGCTGTCAGCAATATCGCCCGCAGCAAATACGCCCGGTACCGAAGTTTGGGTTGCATTACCCGCAGTACCACTTTGCACCTGAATATAACCGTCGCGCAGCTGCAACTGACCGTCAAACATTGAACTGTTTGGCTTATGGCCAATGGCAACAAACATACCCGTTACATCGACGTTTTGAGTAGAGTCATCCTGGGTCGACTTGATACGTACAGAGGTCACACCAGATTGTGCATCCCCTAAAACTTCATCGACCTGATGGTTCCAGATAATGCTGATCTTGCCTTCTTTTTCTTTAGCAAATAAATGATCTTGCAAGATTTTTTCAGAACGTAATGAATCACGGCGATGAACCAGAGTCACATGCGAAGCGATATTGGATAAGTATAAGGCTTCTTCAACAGCGGTGTTACCACCACCCACAACCATGACTTTCTGGTTTTTGTAGAAGAAACCATCACAAGTGGCGCAAGCGCTGACGCCTTGACCCATAAAGGCAGCTTCAGATTCAAGACCTAAATATTGAGCTGTTGCACCGGTACAGATGATTAAAGCATCACAGGTAAATTCGTCCATATCGCCTTTCAATACGAAAGGGCGCTGGTTTAGATCTACTTCATTGATATGGTCATACACGATTTCAGTGCCAAAGCGCTCTGCATGCGCCTGCATACGCTCCATCAATGCTGGACCGGTTAAGCCTTCAGGATCACCGGGCCAGTTATCCACGTCCGTGGTCGTGGTCAATTGGCCGCCCAGTTGCAAACCGGCAATGAGGGTTGGTTTTAGGTTTGCACGCGCTGCATAGACTGCTGCGCTGTAGCCTGCGGGGCCAGAACCTAAAATAATCAGTCGTGAGTGACGTGCGCTCATCAGCTGTATCCTTTTTTATTTAGAAATTTATTGAATTATACGTGAAACTGTATAACAGTGGGGTGAGATTAAAGTCGATATTATTGATCATTGAAATCGATTTGGGCTATATATAATAAGTACACAGTGTGCTTGCACAATAGTGCATCTTTTTTCACAGAACAGGTGCATAATATGCCTTTTATTGCGTCGCTTTTTTCAAGCATTGAAGCAAAAGAATATTCATGAAGAATTGGTTACAGGACAGTATATGACAGCGGTGTCGAGTGCCTATGCACAGCGCTTAGTAATGACATTATTTTTAGTCTCATTTGGGATTTATCTGTTTCTTGCAACAGTGACCTATACGCCATTTGATCCGGGATGGATGCATATCTCTAGTGATACGCAGACCGTTTCGAATGCCAGTGGGGTTGCGGGTGCCTGGATTGCAGACCTTTTGTTTGGCTTTCTCGGTTGGGCAAGCCTGCTGATTCCTGTCTATCTGTTTATGGAAGCGGTTCAGGTCTGGTGGCCACGTAGCTTCCTGAACCGGCCATTCCGCTATGCTGCGCAATTCTTCCTGTTATTGACCACGTCAGCACTGCTGTTTTTATTCTGGCAAGTGCCTGCCGATACGCTGGATAACTCTTCCGGCGGTATTATTGGCTATGAATTAGGCCAGAGTTTAGAACAGTTGCTGACGGTATATGGTGCTGCATTCTTCCTGTTGGTATTTTGGGTGATGTTATTTACACTGGCCTTTGGGGTGAAGTGGAACAAGACCTGGAGCAGTCTCAAAGCAACACCGGCTTATTTACAGGATCTGTTCTATCGCAATATCCCTGAAGGTATGTCCGATTTTGACCGGACTGCGCCTGTGGTTAAAAAAGAGCCAGTGAATGCTGCGAAGAAAATGGTCGCAGTAACCCCTGCACCTGAGCATGAACTGGTAGACATCGATCCGGTAGTGCGTGATCAGGTTGCTGAACGCTTATTTGATGATTTTGCTGATAAAGAATCGCAGCAGCCACAGTTACATGACGATATTCCTGAGGCTGTACAGCAGGCTCCTGAGCCAGTCGAGACATTGAAGCAAGCACCGCAAGTGCCGCAACAGCCAGACCGCGTCGTGGCAACAGGCGAAGTATGGCGTACCTTACATTCCAGTGAAGATCAGCGCCATAAACAGGATATTGATGCATTACTTAAAGCTGCCGAAGAAGAGCAGCATAGTGCTCCAGCCTCACACTTGGCGGTTTCTCAAGCTGTGCCGTCTCAACATGTTCAAGCCAGAACAGCGCCTGCTACGCATACTGGGCTGGACTGGGATGATGATGAAATCTTTGATGAACTTCTGGCTGCCGTTCCACAAGGGAAAACGGCGATAGATGTGCATAGTCCATTTAATGCTGCGCCTGCTGCAAACCCCCAGAGCTTTGCCGAAGAAGTTACAAGCGCGGCGCCGGTTCTGGCATCTGTCGCAACAGCACATGCAGTCAAAAATAGTGCATTGCAAGCCGATCTGGATGACTTGGGTGATTTGCTGATTGAAGAAGATGAGCCAAGACCAAGCCAACCGGTACGCAGCTCTAACTATGCGCAATCTTCTGCTTTTGTACAGGCCCCGATTCAGCATCAAGTTATAGCACAACCGGTATCTGATTCTTCTGCAACTCATGCCGCAGTACGCGAGGCTTTATCTAAAGAAGAATTTGTAGAAGCCTGGCAAGAAACGGCTGGCAAACCACAAGATGAAGACGAGTTTGATTTTGATGCACCTTTAACTGATGCTTCAGGCCGTCCGATGTCACGTGCGATGCAGGTGGCTGAGCGCCGTAAAGATCTATCGCCTCTTCCGGGTCTGGACCTGCTGGATGAAGTCGATCCGAATAAAAAAGTGAATTTCACTGAAGAACAATTGTCGCGTTTATCTGAACTGCTTGAAATCAAACTGCAGGAATTCAATGTCAAAGCCAAGGTGGTTGAAGCACAGCCGGGCCCAGTGGTGACACGTTTTGAACTGGATCTGGCGCCGGGTGTGAAGGCCTCTAAAGTCACTAATATTTCCCGAGATTTGGCACGCTCGATGTCGATGGCATCGGTACGTGTGGTTGAAGTGATTCCTGGTAAACCGTATATCGGGATTGAAGTGCCGAACAGCAGCCGTGAAATGGTACGTTTGATCGAGCTTCTGACCATTCCAGCCTTCACTGATCCGAACAGTATTCTTTCCATGGCAATGGGTAAGGATATTTCCGGTAATCCGGTAATTGCTGACTTGGGCAAGGCACCGCATATGCTGGTGGCGGGTACCACGGGTTCAGGTAAATCGGTGGCAGTCAACTCGATGATTCTATCGATGTTGCTCAAATACAGCCCTGAACAGTTGCGTTTGATTCTGATCGATCCAAAGCAACTGGAACTGGCTAACTATAATGATATTCCACATTTATTGACGCCTGTCGTCACCGATATGAAAGATGCAGTCAACGCATTAAATTGGTGTGTCAATGAAATGGAACGTCGCTATAAACTGATGTCTTTCCTGAAAATTCGTAAACTCAGTGACTATAACCGCAAGGTCGAAGAAGCGATTGCCAATGGTGAAGACCTGATCGATCCAACCTGGAAGGCCAGTGATTCAGTGGTGGGTGAGCGTGCACCGCGTTTAACGCCGTTGCCTTCGATTGTGATTGTCGCGGATGAATTTGCTGACATGATCATGCAGGTCGGTAAAAAAGCTGAAGAAATGATTACGCGTCTGGCACAAAAATCCCGTGCGGCCGGTATTCACTTGCTGCTTGCCACTCAGCGTCCATCGGTGGATGTGATCACCGGTTTAATCAAAGCCAATATTCCGACCCGTGTGGCACTGCGTGTCAACTCAAAAATTGACTCACGTACTATTCTGGATGCAGGCGGTGCAGAAGACTTGCTCGGTCATGGTGATATGCTCTTCCTGGGGCCTGGTAAAATTGAGCCTGAGCGTGTGCATGGCGCCTTTATTGCCGATGATGAAGTGAACCGGATTTGTGATGCATGGCGTGAACGTGGTGCGCCCAATTATGTCGATGAAATCCTGACGCCGTATGATGAGGAACCATCAAGTCGCGGTTTTGAAGAGGGTGGAGAGGGTGGCCCAGATCGAGATGCACTGTATGATCAGTGCGTAGCATTTGTACTCGAAACCCGTAAGGCTTCAACGTCTTCGCTACAGCGTAAATTTAGTCTGGGGTATAACCGTGCTGCGCGGATCATTGACCAGATGGAAGAGAACGGTATTGTCAGTGGCATGGGTGCCAATGGTAAACGCGAGATTCTGGTTTAAGTTTCTCTATGCTGAACCATAAAAAAGCCTGCAATTGCAGGCTTTTTTAATACGGTAGCTAAAATCAGGCAAACTTCGCCAATACCGCCAAGAACTCGGCACTTTGACGCGGGAAGGTGGCAATCACGTCATGAATGCGTTGCCCTTCAGGATTGGTTGCATTGACATCACGGCCATCAGCGACAAATTTCGTCAACAGGCGTTCATAATCAAATGGACGCATATGCTTGAAAGCATGATAAAGCACATGAAAGTCAGCATTTACACCTGCAGGAGGAAGCTGATTCAGGTAGGCAAATACACGCTCATCTGACCATTCTTCGTTAAAGGTCGCTGGTTGAGATAATGCCATCGCAATTTCCTTAATCTAATGTAGTTTTTTCGGCATGAAAAAAGGCAAAATTTGTATGAGCAAGAGACAGTGTCTTTTGAGCTGACTCTGTCGACTAGAAACATTGTTTCTAGTCTTGGGATTGAGTAAATCCTTAAAAGCCGTGCTTTAATTTACTGATCCAGTCCACTCAAAGCCTAGCTTCTCGACTTGCGGCCGGGTAAAGCAGTATTTACGACCAGCCCACTCGAAGCATAGCTTCTCGACTTGCGGCCGGGTAAAGCAGTATTTACGACCAGCCCACTCGAAGCTTAGCTTCTCGTCTTGCGGCTGGGTAAAGCAGTATTTACGACCAGCCCACTCGAAGCCTAGCTTCTCGTCTTGCGGCCGGGTAAAGCCGTGCTTTACTAATCCGGCCTCATATTTTGCCTTGAATCAATTTGCTTGACCAATCAAAAATCAGATTATCGTTCTTCAGGTAAATTGATATTCATCTCAAGCATTTCAATATTGGCTTCAGAACGTACCGACATTTGAATATGCTGCTCATCGACACCACGTACATAGCGATTGACCACTTGCATGATTTCTGTCTTCATCTGATCAATTTTGTCCTGGCTCAAGCGACGACCCAAGCCTTGTTCGGAAGCAACGATAACCTTCAAACGGTCTTTAGCAGTCCGTGCGCTTGATGGTTTATCCTCGCCACTAAAAAGTTTACTCCAGAATCCTGCCATGTCTACGCTCCAAATAGTCGTGCTAACCAGCCCTTAGGTTTTACCTCGATATGACGGTAAGGACGTTCTTCGCCAAGGAAACGTGCCACGAGGTCATCATAAGCCTGACCTGCTGCAGCCTCAGTAAAAAGAATCACCGGCTTACCTTCGTTCGATGCCTGTAAAACACTTGGACACTCAGGAATAACGCCCAAGGTCGGTACACGTAAAATATCTTTAGAAATATCGTCAATCGTCAGCATTTCCTGTTTATCGGCACGTTCCGGGTTGAAACGGGTAATACACAGATGCTTACGAATGCGACCTTCGTTTTGTTCTACTTTTTTAGTTTTACTGTCAAGCATGCCAATGATACGGTCAGAGTCACGTACTGATGAAATCTCAGGATTGGTGACAATGATGGCTTCATCAGCATGGTACATGGCCAAAATAGCACCACGTTCAATACCGGCAGGTGAATCACAGATAATGTAATCAAATTCCTGCGAAAGTTCATCCATTACACGAGCAACACCTTCATCTGTTAAGGCATCTTTATCACGTGTTTGTGATGCAGGTAAAATATATAAATTTTCAATATCTTTATCGCGAATCAGTGCTTGCTGTAATCGTGCTTCGTTATTTAAAACATTCACAAAATCATAAACTACACGGCGTTCACAGCCCATAATCAAATCAAGGTTACGTAAACCTACATCGAAATCGATCACAACAGTTTTGTGACCGCGTAGGGCTAAACCTGTTGCAAAAGATGCACTTGTTGTAGTTTTACCTACACCACCTTTGCCTGACGTTACGACAACAATTTTCGCCACCGAATCCACTCCTGTTATGGTTCAAATCCCCTGTTTAAAATGGGGTTTTTGGTATTTATTTATACATTAAAATTGTAGAGCTTCAAATACAAGCTCTTGTTGATCATTCAAGTAAATATGCACTGATTTCTTAACGACATGCGGGGGAATATCATCCGCTACGCAATAGGTTCCCGCAATCGAGATCAGTTCTGCTTCAAGGCTGTGACAGAAAATACGAGCTGCCGTATTCCCCCCGACACCTGCAATGACACGACCACGTGCGCTGCCATACACATGGATATTGCCTGAAGCAATCAGTTCTGAACCACTGTTGATGCCGGCATTGATAATAATGTCGCCATTATGCTGCACAATACATTGGCCCGTCCGCAGAATTTCATCATGATATGAGGTCACATGCGCAACGATCGGGGCAGCAGCTGCCTGATCATCACTTGTCGCTGCTTCTGGCTTAACTTCTACCACCTGTTCTTTCGTGGCTTTCACTTCTTCTAACTGGCGATCGGGTGGCAGAACCGGGAACTGAATGGAACGCGCCTGATCACCCAGTAAACCCTCAGTCACGGCCATTGGCTGTACATCTAAGTCGATTAACAGCTGAATTAGGGCAATCAGTTCCTGTTCAACTGAACTCTCAATGACGGCCAAAGTGCCAGATGGGAATGCAGCTTGTAATTTTGGGCTAAGTTGCTGGCGGATGGCATCATGATCATTGGTATCTAAGCTAATGCGTATTGCATTGACCATTCTGCCTTTTATCCGTATATCAGCCATAATTCTTCCTTAAATACTTCTGACTTGCTGGTTTTATGTCGAAGCAATGTTGTAAATAGTGCAAATCCTAGAACAAATTGGCGTAATTCTCTAGCGATCTCAGTTATTTTTTTATGCCAACAGAACCGGATGATTTTATCTGGTTCTGCACTTTAAATGTTATCTATCTATTAAGCGCTGATTTTGCTCATGTTCTTCTAAAATCTGTTGCCACTGTTTGACTTTCACCTGTTTTTGGATCGCTTCAAGTGTTTCAAAAACAGCCGATTCGACCAACTTATCAATATGTGGATTATGTTCAATCTGAATCTGGCTGATTTTATCTGAAATTAGGGTAAAAGTCGGATTTTCTTTTTGGCCGGTATGAGTAAAGGGATCAATCAGACCTTGGGTGATATTTTCCCCTAGACGTTGGCCAATACTTTGAATTTGTTGTTCAATCCGGCTACCGACAAGTGGAATTAATCGCAATAACTGGGTCAGTTCCGGGGTGTCTTCAATGGCTTGATTGACTACTTGCCCGACATTTTTAGCAATCATGGAACGTTGTGCCTGCAACTCTTTACCCAAAGATTCCTGCAAGATGTCTGCCAAGGCAACTGCCAGTAATTTACGATGATGTTCTACCAAATCATCAATCAATTTTTTATGTGATGTACTGGTGCTGAGTTCACGCTTAATACCGTCCAGTACAGTCAGCACCACACGGCTGGAAAGCTCCTCCATGAGCATGTTGTAATAAAAATTGCCTTGACGATACCAGCGCTCGGGAATGACTTTATAACCGTGACTATGCAAGTTATAGCCAATCGCGACCGCACGTAACAGACGCAGAAAGCGCAGTTGTGGAATAATGGAGAGAATTTCATACCAATGTACGAATGGAAAAAACCACCAGCGCCGATGATGGCGCTGAACAATGGCAATGCCCCAACGTGCCAGTAATTCACAGATCAGGAAGGTGGTAAACCAGCCCTCAGTAATGACCACCCAAGGGCGTAAATCACTTTTATAAAACTGCAAGATTTCCGGTAAACGAATGAAGTCAAACAACCATTGACCAAAATCGCTCATTAAAATGGCGTTGGCACTGAGACAAAATAGATTAATGATGATTAAGACCATCATAAAAATGTCGTAAATCAGCGCAACTTTCCAGCCCCAGGTGCCTTTACGAATAAACTTAAATGAGCTAGAGGTGATGTCGGGGTTGTCGTTCTTCATAGTTACTCAGGCAAAAAATCAGACAGCGCTTTGGTCAAAGTTCTGCTGCATTTGCGCTATTAGTTGATCTTTTTCAGTCCAGATTTGATCAATCCATTTCTGGAAACGTGCACGGTATTCAGCATCATCTTCATAATTGCCGCCGAGTACCCAGTCAGGAATCTCAATTTTTCTTAAATTTACCGCAATTCGTGGCACTTCACCTAACCAAAATTCACCATAACCCGGAATACCGTCCGGATAAACGATGGTCATATCGACCAGCGCATCAATTTTATCGCCGAGAATACTCAGCGCCAAAGCCAGACCACCGGCCTTAGGTTTAAGTAAGTATTTGTAAGGAGACTGCTGCTGATCATGTTTGTCTTGGGTAAAACGCGTGCCTTCCAGATAATTTAACAGGGTAAAGGGCTGACTGATCAGCTGCTCACAGGATTTACGTGCTTCTTCCATATCGCGGTATTTTAGCGCAGGATTTTTAGCAATCTGTTCCTTGCTATGCCGTTTCATCATCGGAAAACCTAAGATTTTAAAGGCTTGACCGATAAAAGGAATAAAAATAAGTTCCCATTTTGTAAAAAAACGCGTCAGCGGCATACGGGTCAAGCCGAAGTACTGATTGACGGTGGTATCGACCCAGCTTTGATGATTACAGGTCATCAAATAACGGCCCTGCATATTTAAATCAAGTGATTCATCTACTGTTATTTGCCATTCGGTATTGTTGAGCACATTGTCAATCAGCCAGTTATTGACGCCTAACCAGCTGTTGGTAATCTTGATATTGGTTTCATCAACTTTTGCAGATTTTTTAAAAAACTTGGTAAAACCCAGCGCCAGAACCGGAGGGCCATGAAAAAAAGTACTGCCTGTCATCACTGAGGTGACAGCCAAGCCACGTGTAAGTTTTTTTAAAGTTGCTTGTTTATTGCTATTCGATGACATATCAAAACAGTCCCCAGAGATTAGTCGCTTAAATTTTTTCATATTTTGAATAATATAATGAGAGTGAGGCAAATAAAAAAGCCTAAAGGCCTAACTATGAAGATATTGTGATGAAGTCCATTGTTTTAGTTACATATAAACATTACAAAATATTGCGAAACGATTTATTATTAACAAAAATTCAATGGTTATCCCGTTCAATTTAAATCATTATTTCGCTTATACAACAAAGCATACAATAAGGAGTCATGCGATGCGTGCACTAGTAATTTCAGCAGCTGTAGCAGGGGCCGTAGCACTTACAGGTTGTCAATCAACTGGTAATAACCTCGGTGGTGTGGAATATGATAAAGCTGCTTTAGGTACTTTAATTGGTGCTGCAGCAGGTTACGGTGTTTCTAAGAGTAATGCGAATACCAGCCGTCAAAACAACCGTGCAGCAGCGATTGGTGCTGTTGTTGGTGGTGCAGCAGGTGTTTATCTTGATAACAAAGAGAAAAAATTACGTCAAGCAACAGCCGGAACTGGCGTAGATGTTAACCGTAATGCAGATGGTTCGATTAACCTTGTAATGCCAGGTAGCATTACATTTGATACCAACAAATCGAACATCAAACCAAACTTCTATGGCACTTTGAATAAAGTGGCTCAAGTATTAACCGAAGATAACAACAGCGGTATTTTGGTCACTGGCTATACAGACAGTACCGGTAATGACTCAATCAACATCCCGTTGTCTCAAGCACGTGCTAACTCTGTAGCAACTTATTTATCAGGTCAAGGTGTTTCACGTACACGTATTAATGCTCAAGGTTTAGGTTCAGCCAACCCGATCGCAGACAATACAACTGCGGCGGGTAAAGAACAAAACCGTCGTGTAGAAATCGCGGTATATGCTGTTCAATAATCTTTAAACGCATATAAAAAAACCACCTTCGGGTGGTTTTTTTATATCTGAACATTGACCTGATTAATCGTATTTTAAATTAGGCAACTGAGGCAGAGATGACTATAATCGGAGCCGAATCTAGAAGAGGAAGCCATATGTCACTCGCCAGTCAGTTAAATGACAAGCAACTTGAAGCCATGAAATACACTCAAGGACCCTTGTTAGTACTTGCAGGAGCGGGTTCAGGCAAGACTTCAGTGATCACGCGAAAAATCGCATATCTTGTCAAGCATTGCGGGATTCCTGCGCATCGTATTACTGCAATGACCTTTACCAACAAAGCGGCACGTGAGATGAAAGAGCGTGTCAGCAAATTGTTAACCCGTGAAGAAAGTAAAGGCGTTTCAGTTTCGACTTTCCATACCTTTGGCCTGAATATGCTGCGTCTGGAGCTGAAACATACCCCCCTTAAAAATAATTTTTCGATTCTGGATGCTGACGACTGCAAACGTATTCTGATGGATTTGATGCATCGTGACAATTTATCCGGTGCAGAAAGCAAAGAACTGATTGCCAAAGCCATGAAAATGATCTCGGACTGGAAAAATGATCTGATTCCACCCGAGCAGGCGCATACCACTTGTGAAACTGCCGAAGATGTCCAGTTTGCGCATTTATATCAGCTTTATGAACGTAATCTGCGTGCCTATAATGCCGTAGATTTTGATGACCTGATCGTGATACCGACACGTCTGCTACAGGAAAATGCCGAAGTACGGGATAAATGGCAAAACCGGGTGCGTTATTTGCTGGTCGATGAATATCAGGACACCAACACTGCACAGTATATTCTGGTGAAATTGCTGGTTGGCGTAATGGGGCAGTTCACCGCCGTAGGCGACGATGACCAGTCCATCTATGCTTGGCGTGGCGCCAAACCGGAAAATATGGCCTTGCTGCAACAAGATTTCCCGAATTTAAAAGTGATTAAACTGGAACAGAACTATCGTTCGACCAGTCGTATTCTTAAAGCAGCCAACACCGTGATTGGCAATAACCCGCATATTTTTGATAAAAAACTCTGGTCAGACAAAGGCCATGGTGAAGTGATCCGGGTGATTACTTGCCGTAATGATGATGATGAAGCAGAACGCGTGGTCAAAGACCTGATCACGCATAAATTGATGAATGGGAAAAGCTGGAAAGATTATGCGGTATTATATCGCGGCAATTTTCAGGCGCGTATTTTAGAAACCCATCTCCGTCAGATGCAGATTCCGTATAAATTGTCTGGCGGTCAATCTTTTTTCGCGCGTGCCGAAATCAAGGACATGATGAGTTATTTACGCCTGATCATTAACCCTGAAGATGACAGCGCTTTCCTACGGATTATCAATACGCCAAAACGTGCCATTGGGCCGGTGACACTGGAAAAACTGGGTCTCTTTGCTCAGGAAAATAACCTGTCACTGCTGGCTGCGGCAGCGGATCAGCGTTTGACCATGGCGATTCCGAAAAAGGCCACCACACAGTTGGCAGAGTTTGCCGACTTCATTGAGGGCTTTACCCGCAATTTACTTGATGATGATGAACCGGTACCGATCATCCGTCAGATGATGATTGAAGCCGGTTATATCGATTACATCAAGGAAACTGCAGCCACGCCGGCACAGGAAAAAACCAAGCTCGACAATATTGAAGTGCTTTACAGCAGCATCCAAAGCCTGATTAACCGCGCTGAAGATGTCGATGAAAAAAATATTGAAAGCGTGATTCGTAAAATGGTGCTGCTGGATATGCTGGAGCAGCAACAGGAAGAAGAAGATACTGACAAAGTCAACTTGTTAACCTTACATGCTTCTAAGGGGCTTGAGTTCCCTTATGTCTATCTGATCGGGCTGGAAGAAGAAATTCTGCCGCATAAGAACTCGATTGCTGCGGAGACGGTTGAAGAGGAACGTCGCCTGATGTATGTCGGGATTACCCGTGCACGTCAGGGTCTGACCATTACCTTGGCCGAACAGCGCAAGGCTGGCGGACAGATGAAGCAAATGACTCCAAGCCGTTTTCTGGATGAATTACCGGAAGATGAACTGGAATGGTTAGGTCGCAAGAAAAAGCTGGCGGGTAATATCGATCCGAAATTACAGGCGCAGCATTATCTGGATAATTTGCGCAATCTTATCAAACGATAAACTTCAACGCTTATACATATTTTAAATGCAACAACAGGAATGAACACATGAAAGTTCAGGTGAAAGTCCTTGACTCGCGTCTCGGTCAGGAATGGCCATTACCGACTTATGCCACCACAGGTTCAGCAGGATTGGACTTGCGTGCCTGCGTCCATGAAACGACAGTGATTGAACCGGGTCAAACCGTTTTAGTGAAAACAGGCTTGGCGATTTATATCGAAGATCCTGCTTTTGCAGGTCTGATCTTGCCACGTTCAGGTTTAGGTCATAAGCACGGGATTGTGCTGGGTAATCTGGTAGGTCTTATCGATTCAGATTATCAGGGTGAATTGATGGTATCGGTCTGGAACCGGAGTCAGACTGCTTTCAGTCTGGAGCCGGGTGAACGTTTGGCGCAATATGTGCTGGTGCCGGTAGTACAAGCTGAATTTGATCTGGTCAGTGAATTTGAAGCCACTGAGCGTGGTGCTGGTGGCTTTGGCCATACCGGTAAAAACTAAAGAGAAGATGACCTGCAAACAATGAATGGATGTAGGTCATTTCTTAAATACAACAAAGTAAATCCTAAACATAATGTGACGCTTAAAATGGAGTTAAAAATAAAAATTTATTTTCTATATAAATAGAGTTATTCAAAATTGAAATTTATATCTTTATTTTAATTTTAGCCGGGGAAATTAAAAATAAATATAATTAAATAAGGACTATTTCATCACAGAAATTTTCTGATTATTCAGTTAACGGTAATATTTTTATAATTGATTGTTACATTGAAATGGTTTAAAAGTAGCGGGTCTTAAAACAAAAACAAATGTTTAAAGTCATGATGATGAAATAAGTCATTTTATATCTCCTTATATTTAGTGAAAAGAACAGTTTTATGGGATCTATGAATCATCTATTCCCTATGCACATTTTTCGAGCCTATGACATACGCGGTAAAGTCAGTGTACTGGGTGCTGGGATTATCGATGCAATTGCTCACGGTTTAGCACAGCAATATCAGGCTGCGCGACAGACACGTGTCGCAATTGGCTATGATGCACGGCTTAGCAGTCCGGCTTTTGCAGAAACCATTCGCCGTATTTTTCAAGCTTATTCGATTGAAGCCACCATTGTCGGTTGTTGTTCCAGTCCGATGCTGTATTTCACCGCACGGCAATTTGATGGCAATGGCATCATGGTCACGGCCAGTCACAATCCCAAAGAAGATAATGGTATTAAATGGATTGTTTCTGGTGAGCCGCCTTGCCCAGAGATGATCCAGCAGGTGGCTCATCTGGCCAAACCACATTATAGCAATCAGCAGCTTTGCCTAGACGAACAGACTCATCAAGTTATTCCAGAATTTTGTCTAAAATATCAGCATGGTATATTAAAAGATATCCAGTTGAAGCGCTCATTTAAAGTGGTTCTGGATGGTCTGAATGGTTCAGCCGGGCGCTGTGCCAATCTGGTGCTTCAAAAAATGGGTTGTGCGGTGATGGCTTTGCGTTGTGATGCCAATGGGCATTTTCCAGACCATGCACCAGATCCTTCGCAAGACAAACATCTGGAGACTTTACGCCAAAGCATCATGCAACAGCAGGCTGATCTGGGCATTGCCCTGGATGGCGATGGCGATCGCGTGGTCTTGATTGATGCACAGGGCCAGATTATCACGGCGGATCAGTTACTGTGCCTGTTTGCCGAAATTTGCCTCACTGACTCAGCACCACGCAAGTTTGTTTATGATGTCAAATGTTCAACCCTGGTGCGAGACACCGTGCAACGTTTGGGCGGTGAGCCGGTGATGATTCGTACCGGAAGCTCATTTCTGAGAACTTATCTGGCACAATCTCAGCAGCAGGCGATTTTTGGTGGAGAATATGCCGGGCATTATGTCTTTAATGATGGCCGTGGCTGGGGCTATGATGATGGACTCTATGCAGCGCTCAGAGTCATGGAATATCTGGATCAAACTGGTCAAAGTCTTGCACAAGCTTTAGCGGCTTATCCGAAACGGCATGGGACCGAAGATCTTTATATTGCAACACATCATGTGCATCCGGTTGAACTTTTAGACTTTGTTGAACAGCAATCTGAAAGAATTCGTGCGCAAATCAGTAAAATTGATGGGATACGTCTTGATTTTGAGGATGGTTTTGGCATCATTCGAGCATCCAATACAGGTGAGTATTTCACAGTGCGCTTTGATGCCAATGATGCTCAGGGCCTGAATGAAATTCGTCAGCTGTTTGTAGCCATGTTGCGTGACCGTTATCCACAGATCGCTCAAGATATTTTAGATGCTCAATAAGGAGAGGCGAATGCCAAATCAACAAACAGGCATCGACAAAGCACAGATTTTGACAGAAGCTTTGCCGTATATTCAACGCTTTGCGGGTAAAACCCTGGTAGTAAAATACGGCGGTAATGCGATGACCGATCCTGAGCTGGAAAGTTCATTTGCACGTGATATCGTATTATTAAAAACGGTTGGTATTAATCCGATTGTGGTGCATGGTGGGGGGCCACAAGTCGATTCCATGCTGAAACAGTTGGGCCGTGAATCAGACCGTATCGACGGGATGCGCGTGACTGATCCTGCCACGATGGAAGTCGTGGAAATGGTACTTGGCGGTAGTGTCAATAAATCGATTGTGAACCTGATCAACCAGCATGGTGGTCGTGCCATTGGCTTGACCGGTAAAGACGGCAACCTGATTCGTGCACAAAAACTGCTGATGGAAAAAGTGGCTGAAGATGGTTCGGTTCAGCAAATTGATTTGGGTCTGGTCGGTGAAGTCGTTGGCGTAAAAACCGATGTGCTGGAAATGTTCACCAACAGCGATTTCATTCCCGTGATTGCACCGCTGGGCGTGGATGAAGAAGGCAATACCTATAACATCAATGCAGACTTGGTGGCAGGTAAAGTCGCAGAAGCCCTAGGTGCAGAGAAGCTGATTCTGCTGACCAATATTACAGGTGTTCTGGATGAAAATAAAAACCTGCTGACGGGTTTAAGCACTCAGGAAGTTGACCGTCTGATTGAAACAGGCGTGATCTATGGTGGCATGATTCCTAAAGTCGGCTGTGCACTGGATGCGGTCAAAGGCGGCGTAGTGAGCGCGCATATTGTAGATGGTCGTGTGCCACATGCCAGCTTATTGGAAATTTTTACCGATCATGGCGTTGGTACACTGATTACCAACCGTGCCCATCCACCTCGTCCATAAGTTGTTTTTTGCGGAAAAGAGCCTCAATTGAGGCTCTTTTTTATCTCTATTTATAACTGATAGCTATTTGAAATGACTCGGGTAGTCATGCACAATAAGCATCTAAGAAAATAGAAAGCTGAAACCAGACCATGTGCCAACTGCTCGGAATGAATTGTGCCACCCCGACGGATATTACCTTTTCATTTCGTGGGTTTTCCCAGCGGGCCGGAATTACCTCGGATCATGCCGACGGTTTTGGAATTGCTTTTTTTGAGGATAAAGCCTGTCGCCTATTTGTCGATAACCAGTCTGCGGTTGAATCTCCGATTGCCGAGCTGGTGCGTAACTATCCGATCAAATCCCGTAATGTGATTGCGCACATCCGTAAAGCCACCCAAGGCAAAATCAATCTGGAAAATTCGCATCCATTTAGCCGCGAACTGTGGGGCCGGCAGTGGATTTTTGCCCATAATGGCGATTTGCATGAGTATTTTCCGGTGCTGAGTGGCCGTTTTACCCCAGTCGGCAATACTGATAGTGAGCGCGCTTTTTGCTATTTGCTCGATCAGCTGGTCAAACGCTTTGGTTATGATGAACCGAGTCTGGATCAGGTCTTTGAACTACTTGCTGAGGTTTCACCTGCGATTGCAGAACACGGCACTTTTAATTTCTGTCTTTCCAATGGGCAGGCGCTGTTTAGCTATGCCATTACCAAATTGCACTGGCTGGTGCGTGAATACCCGTTTAGACCGGCACAGCTGATTGATATTGATGTCGAGGTGGACTTTAGTCAGGTCACTACGCCTAAGGACAGGGTTGCGGTTATTACCACCGAGCCATTGACACAAAATGAGGAATGGACCGCTTTTCAGCCGGGTGAAATGATTCTGTTTAAAGAGGGTGCCAAGTTCCGTTCGCAACTGACTCGGGTAGATCGGTTGGAACGGGAACGTCTAGATCCGTCCTTAAAACGTGTGACCAAAGCAGATTTATATTAAAAATAGATTTTTTTATTTTAAAGATGGGATTTAATTCCTATTTTTTAATATCTTTTTTATTTAAATAGGACTTACGCACTATTATTTATAGATTCTCTGTGGTAGCAGATGATTTTTATCGAGAATAAAGTCATCAATGAAGTTTTTGATAACTGGTCTAAATAATTTCTTCTGCCAACGATATACATTTT